>CAZUCT010000174.1:0-1144 GCA_964619285.1 uncultured bacterium
GTAGCAATCGCTTCAGCGATTAAAAAATCTAGTTCGTAGTAATCGCTTCAGCGATGAGAAAATCTAAATTTAAAATCGCTGAAGCGATTACTACAAACACCTAAATCACATTTTTTTCTCTTCCCAACTGCCAACGCTGAGGGAAGATAAAAGCAGCAACAGAGATGCTAATAACATTAAAGTCGAAATAGCATTAATAGCTGGTGTCACGGCAAACTTTATCATACCATAGACAAAAAGGGGCAGAGTAGTAGTACCCACTCCCGCCGTAAAGAAGGCGATCGTGAAATCGTCTAAAGACAAGGTAAAGGCTAAGAGGGCAGCGCTGAAAATGCCCGGCCAAATTAAGGGGAGGGTGACTCGCCGAAAGGTCCGCCATTCGTTGGCCCCTAAGTCCAAGGCAGCTTCTTCCAAGGCCGGATCCAGTTCGGCTATCCTCGCCCTTACCGTTATTACCACAAAAGAAATGCTAAAGGCAACGTGACCGATGATAATGGTAGGAAAGCCTAAGACTAGGCGAATGCCGATTAAGTTTTCTATTAGCTGAAATATCAGACTAAAAAATACTAATAAAGAAACTCCCATCGTTATTTCTGGCACGATTATTGGCAGAAATAATAGGGTTTCTAATAAGTTGCGCCCCGGAAAATAATAGCGTTCTAAAGCAAGAGCGATCGCCGTTCCTAAAATACTCGCTAATACGGTAGAAATTCCTGCTACAATTAAACTGTTTTTTAAAGCATCCCAAATCATGGCATCGCTGACGGCACTATCTACTGCCCCTTGCAATAATTGACCGTACCATTCTAAGGTAAAACCTCGCCAAACTGCGTTAAATTTGGAGGCGTTGAAGGAGTAAATTATGAGGATAAATATTGGCAAGTAGAGGAAAGCAAATCCTAAAACTGCGTTGAGCCACATTCCTATTTTGCCTATTTTTCTGATTAGTAAATCGAACATAATTAATAATTTTGGCAACGGATTTTGTAACGGATTTAACGGATGGGTTGTTGGTGGGTCAATTAACCTGTAGGGTGCGCATTGCGCACCTTACGCCAACTTTTGTTACTACGAACTGGGGAATCGCTTTAGCGATTACTACGAACTGGGGAATCGCTAAAGCGATTACTACGAACTGGGGAAT
>CAZUCT010000174.1:1244-15658 GCA_964619285.1 uncultured bacterium
AGCGATTACTACGAACTGGGGAATCGCTAAAGCGATTACTACGAACTGGGGAATTGCTAAAGCGATTACTACGAACTGGGGAATCGCTAAAGCGATTACTACGAACTGGGGAATCGCTTTAGCGATTACTACGAACTGCTATTTTAGATTAACCAGAACTTCTCGCGCCACCGCCTCAACGACGTTAATACTAACAGAATTGCCCAATTGATAGTAAGCTCGATCGCTCTTGGGATGTAAAATGAAGCGATCGGGGAATCCTTGCAACCTCGCCGCTTCTCTGGGAGCGATCTTTCTAACCCTGCCGTTATGATAAATTCCCAATCTATTACTATCGCTGGCAACTAGAGTTACGGCAATTTTATTGGGGTCTAAAAACTTGTAAACTTCAAAAGAAAAATTACCCGCCACTGGCTTATATTTACCCTCGATAATTTTGAGATAATTCTTAGCAACTAAAGAATCTAAAATCTCCTCTAATTTTGAACAATTAAAAAAAGTAGCTATTTGCTCTTTACTCAATAACTTACCATCTCGCTCTTTCCCAAATTCGCTATGGCGGCGCTTGAGGATAAAACTATTCATTAATTGGACTTCCTCATCGCTGCATTCTCCCCGCAAACCTAACTCCCAAGAATGAATAGAATTGCCGCCGCGATAGTCAATTAATCTGACACCGTGTAATTTATTTAAGTCGCCGCCCAATCTTTTTTTTAAAGCTTTAACAAACTCTGGCGAACAATTATATTTTTCCTCTGGATTTTCTTCTAAAATATCTGCCACCGTAACAGTTTTTTTAGGAGTATAAAATAAAGACAGTTGTTGCGGGTTATAAGAATGAGAATCTTTGGGGCCGACATCGGAAATTAAGTTAAATTTGGGAGTAGAATTTAACAAACCTACTAGATAAACCCGCAGGCGATTTTGGGGCAGTTCAAAATTAGCGCTATTGAGCAAAAAGACATCGAAACTGTAGCCTCTTTTTTGGATTTCCCGTTTAATTGTGGCGATGGTTTTGCCGTTATCGTTGGTTAAGAGACCGCGAACGTTTTCAAAGATAAAAGCTTGAGGTTTGTAGGTATCAATTAATCGAGTTATTTCAAAAAATAGAGTTCCTCTAGTATCGCCAAATCCTGCTTTTTTACCCGCATAAGAAAAAGACTGACAGGGAAAACCTGCTAATAAGACATCGTGGGGAGGTAGTTTTTCTATTTTACGGATGTCGCCTTGGGGAGACTCGCCGAAGTTTTGCTGGTAAACTAAGCGGGAATCTGCTTTAATTTCGCTGCTTAAGACGCATTGAGTTTTGATGTTTAATTTTGTCGCTGCGGTTTCAAATGCCAACCTCATGCCGCCGATGCCTGCAAATAAATCGACAATGCGTATTTGTTTCATTTTTAACAATTAACAATTAATAATTAATAATTAACAATTGGCAGCTTAAGCAACTAAAGTGGAGTACCTCAAACCAAGGGTCTTATAAGCATCGAGATGTAAGAAACCGGGTTTTTTGAAAAAACCCGGTTTCTGGCGGGTGAGTTAGCCTTGAGTGAAATAGCGAAGGTATTGTAAACGTGCAGATTTTACCAAATTACCGAAGAATAAAAACTAGCTATTTTGCTATCTGCAGTAATAATAACAGCTCGATTTATTTGGGTCGAGAACCATTGTTATATTTCCAGCCATTCTTCAGTAGTGGGGGTAGTTAAATTGTAAGGTGCCCATTGCGCACCCTACGCTGATAATTGTAAGGTGCCCATTGCGCACCCTACGCTGATAATTGTAAGGTGCCCATTGCGCACCCTACGCAATTAACTATTAATCCGTTTTTCCCCTATTTTAAAATAAACCAACACTGGCACTAATACCACCACCATTAATAACATCGATAAAGCGGAACCAAAAGGCCAATTTCTACCTCTAAGAAATTGATTTTGGATTAAATTACCGATGGTTAAAGTTTTCGCGCCGCCCAAAATATCGGGGGTAATAAATGCGCCGACGGTGGGAATAAATACTAATAACGAACCTGCCACTATTCCCCGCATTGTTAATGGTAAAATTATCTTCCTAAAAGTCCGCCAGTCGTTCGCCCCTAAGTCGTGGGCGGCTTCGATTAAGGAAAAATCGAGTTTTTCAATGGTGGCATATAAAGGCAAAACCATAAATGGTAAATAGCCGTAAACTAAGCCAATTGCTACGGCAAAAGGAGTGAATAAAAGTTGCAATGGTTCGTCGATTATTTGGAAACTTTGGAGGGCGACGTTGAAGACTCCTTCGGTGCCTAATAAAACTATCCAAGCGTAGGTTCTGACTAAAAAGTTGCTCCAGAAAGGGATGATTACTAATAATAATAAGACGTTGCGCCAGGGTTTTTTGCGGGTGGCAATAAAAAAGGCTAGGGGATAGCCTATTAGCAGACAAATTACGGTAGTAGTGAAGGCTAACCAGAGCGATCGCCCCAACACTCCCCAGTAAATTCCTTTGGCTAATCTTTGATAATTACTCAGAGAAAATTCCCAGATTATGCCCCCATAAGTTCCTCTTTGTAGGAAGCTATATAAAAGTACGATTAAAAGGGGAACGACAAAAAAAATTACCAGCCAGACAGTGGCGGGTAAGAGCAGAATTAATAAGTTAATTTTTTGCCGGGGCGCGGTTTGGGAAAATGTTTGTTGTTGGCGGGATGGTGTCATTTTTATGAGGACGGAGATTCCGGTGATAGAAGCTGTTTATCATAACCGGTCTTTTTTGTCAAGCCCAATAACTTGAAATCGGATTTATGTGGTAAAATGGTAAGGCAAAAACCGAGTTTCTTAGTAATTTGCGCATATTCCCGGTTTCACGCGGGACGACCGGATGGCAGACTGATACTCTAAGAATTGGATGGGACTCACTATGTTGGTTCTAAAAGTTCCACGGCAACCCCCAAAACCACCGCACTATCGGCCAAACCCGCGTCAGCCGTAACTAAGCGAATATCCTGGGAATAAGCGATCGCTAAGTGTAGCGCATCTAAAGTTCTCAAAGCCGTTTCAAAACCATCGATCCACCCCCGTGCAATTCTATAGTGGACTGGTTCCACTGCAATTAGAGTATAGACCTCGGCATCAATATGAGCTTGAAATTGCTCGACTATCTCTCTGGCAGACTCCCGGGAAATCTCCCCCATTCTGACCCGACGAGCGATCGCCGAACTAAATTCCACCCGAACTAAATCGCTCAATCCTAATTCCGGTTCGTTTATCAGTAGTGCTTCGACTGTATTCGTAAGTGCTTCAAACCAGTAAAGCGGAACTACTACGCTAGTGTCTAAATATATCAATACCGTTCCTCCCGACGTGCTTTAATAACAGTCGCGCTCAAAGCCTCCCCAGAAACTCTAACAGAATCTCGAAAATTCCTGAGATTTGTCAACAATTCCTCCTTTGTTAGCTGCGGCACTTTTCGGAAGCGGGCAGCATCCCCTGCAATCTGTTGTTCGATTTCTGCCTGGCGATCGTAATAATACGCCAAGGCCGCATGAACGTCAGACAAAGACAGCATTGGATATCGCGAGACTATCTCTCGGGGAGAAAGCCCCATTTTCTCGTGCCATATTGCCACATCTCGTACCTTTACCTCATGCCCTGCTATATGAGGTTCGCCTCCACAGATATCTGGAGTCATTTCTATATGTTCTGCGATAACTGGCAGCATAAATTTTCTGCTCTGTAATTGTGGACTTTTTGATTGTAGCAAAAAACTAACTCCCCGGCAGTGGTTTTTTGGCAGTAGGACGTTAGTTTGTTAAAATTAAAAACCAATACCTTCGCCATCAGAAACCCTCAAAAAAACCGGGTTTCTTAGTAATTTGCGCATATTCCCGGTTTCACGCGTGGGAGAAAGCGATATATCGTCGCTAATACCCCTTTCCGTAGCACTTCTATGCGGGATGGTGTCATTTTTATTAGGACCAAAACTCCGATTATAGAAGCTGTTTATCATAATCGGCATTTTTTGTCAAGCCCCAAAAAGAATTGACCAAACCAAAAGCTAGACTAAAATCAAATTTATGTGGTAAAATTGTACAGTAAAAATTATGAAGGAAATGTTATGTCACAACCAATGAATCAAACAAATCAAACTAATGAAATGAGCCAACAAGGATTGGAAACAGCCAATCAAAATCTACCCGTGCCAGTAAATCAAAATTTACCCGTGCCAGTAAATCAAAATCTACCCGTGCCAGTAAATCAAACATTGCCAATGCAAATTCGGCAAACTTGGCAGCAACATCGCGTGCCTATTACTATTGGTTTGGGGGTTGTGGTTTTAACTCCTATCTTATTACCTGTCTTAAAACCTCTGGCCAAAGCAACAATTAAAGGCGGCGTGTCGCTGTACGAAAAAACGAAGGGGGCCTTGGCAGAAAGTGGAGAGGTTCTAGGCGACATTGTGGCGGAAGCTAAGTCGGAACTTGCTGCGGAAGCTCAACAAAAGGCTAACTTAAATTCTAATTTTTATTCCGCTAATAAACAATAATTAGAAAGGCAGTAAGCAAAAGGCAAGAGGCAAGAGGCAAAAGGCAAAAGTAAAAAATGTAGGTTGTGCGGACCTCCGTGGAACCCAACAGCGAAGATTTGTATCTTGCTGTTGGGTGGAGGTTCGCGCGCACCCTACCTACTCTTGCCTATGGCCTTTTGCCTACTCTTGCCTCTTGCCTCTTGCCTTTTGCCTACTATTGCCTCTTGCCTATTGCCTCTTGCCTGCTAAGAGAAAGACCGCTTTTAATCACAGCTTTAGTTACGGCCCTTCCCCCTTTGGCAACTGTTGGCAAAACTAACGGTCCTAAAAGTATCGCACCCAGTCCTATTAATGCGACTTTATTAGTAGAAAGACCGTCTTCGACTATTTCTCGAAGATGAAGGGTCATTACAGATTTTTTCAAGTGAACTAAGGACATAAATTACCTCCTTTTTTTTGCTAAGTACCTGTGCAAAATTAATTACATACCGAACAGGCATTTCGGCCTGTTCTACACAGGCATTTCGGCCTGTTCTACACAGGCATTTCGGCCTGTTCTACGGGCAAATTTTTCTGCAAATATTTTTGCATACCTACTTAATTCTTAATTGTTAATTGTTCTTGTATCTGGTGAAACCCGGTTTTTTGAAAAAACCGGGTTTCACAGGCCGATTGTTAATTGTTAACTGCCTTCCAATTGATGCTGAACTAGGGGTCGCAAACTGTTTAAACCGGCAGCGATCGCGCTACCGTTATGGACCGCAGTTGCGATTAAAGGATGCAGTCCCACCGTCGAGGCCAGTCCCAGAGCCACCAGATTCGGGCCCACAACTAGCATTGTATTCTGTTCTATCAAGTTCTTGGTTTCTTTGGCAATAGCGATCGCCTCCAACAAACCCGATAGATCGTCGTTCATCAACACCACATCCGCCGTCTCCCGCGCCACTTCCGAGCCCTTCTCAAAAGAAACCGAAACATCCGCATAAGCTAAGGCCACGGAGTCGTTCAACCCATCCCCAACAAAAGCTACCGTCTTGCCGCTGCGATGCAACTCCCGCACGATCGCCGCCTTTTGCTCTGGGAAAGCTTCGGCATGAACTTGCGACTCGGGAATTTTCAACTCTTGCGCCACCATCCGCGCTTTAACCTCATTATCCCCCGTCAGCAGGTGAACTTCCATGCCGCATTCTTTCTGCAAGCGAGCTATTAACGGCAAACTTTCCGGGCGCAAGGGATCTCGATACTGGATCGCCCCTTGAAACTCTCCGTTGCAAGCTACATAAATAGAAGACAACCACTGAATTTTCGGACATTCGTTCTGGCGATCGCAAGTTTCCTGAAAACAAGGACCATCGGAGTAGAAGCAGCAGTCGAGATCTATTCCTTCCCCCCTCAAAAATCTCTCGCTGCCCACCAACACCGTCTCCCCTTTAATTTCGGCGCGGATGCCCAAACCGACTTCGTAATTCCATTCCTTGCGTTTGGCAATTTTTACTCCTTTCTTTTCGGCATAACGGACGATCGCCTCCGCCACTGGATGAGTTATCCGCTGTTCTGCAGCCGCCGCCAAGGCCAAAACTCGGTCCGCATCCATCCTCCCCGCCACCGTCTCCACTCCCACTACCGTCACGTTGCCCTCTGTCAGAGTGCCGGTTTTATCGAAAACAATAGTATCCACCTCTGCCAGCAGTTCCAAAGTGCGACCGCTGCGAACTAGGATGCCGTGTCTGGTAGTATGGTTGAGCGCCCCCAGAAATGCCGTGGGCATGGAAACTCGAATGCCGGTCACGAAATCTAAGGTGAGTATCGATGCGGCCCGGGCGGGGTCCCGGGTGGTCGTTAAGACGATACCTGCCAATATTAGGGATGGCAAGATTAATTTATCCGCTGCTTCGGCGGCGTAGTTGGCCATGCGAGTATCGTAAACTGGAGCTTTCTGCAAAAGTTCGATACTGGCAGCGGCGCGGGTTTCGCTGCCGACGCGATCTGCCCGGATGTAAATTTCTCCAGACCGCACTAAAGTCGAAGCATAGACTAAGCTTCCCGCTTCCCTCACTACTGGCATCGACTCGCCGGTTAGTTGTTGTTGGTCGATAACCGCCGTTCCTCGCAAAACTTCCCCATCGACGGGTACTTGTTCTCCGGGATAGACGACGACGGTATCGCCTTTTTCTACTTTGTCGCTAGGGATTTGCTGTTTTTCCCCATCTCGTTCCACCCAGGCGAAATGCCCGATCGCGTCTAATAAATTTGCCGTTTGGCGATCGGTCGCCCTGGCGGTTTGTTCTCTGATGACGTCGCCAATTTCGTGAAGGGTGAGAACTAAGGCAGGAGTTAGCACTTTCCCCTGGAGGGCGCTCAAACTCAATGCCAGAAAGTCCAGGCAGTCGATGTTGAGCCGCCGTTCGACAAAGATACTCGCGATCGCTCCTTTAATTACCGGAAAAGCGGCGGCACCCAAGGCGGCAAACATTACGGGACTCGGTATCGGCACTTTTAACGGTCCTCCCAGAAGTCCCAGTAGGGTTGCCACCATCGGCAGTTGCAAGCTCGACCATTCCCCTTCTTCCTCTTCGGAAGGTTCGGGGTTTTCATTCTCATTCCCAGAAACCCGGTTTCTCCCAGAAACCCGGTTTCCTAACTCATTCTCATTCTCAGAAACCCGGTTTCTCCCAGAAACCGGGTTTCTTATCAGATTTACGAGATATTGTCCCACCTCCACTTCCGACTTGGCACCAGTTTTATAAGTTATAACGATAGAAGCGGCGGCGCGGTTGACTCGAACTTTGCTTATGCTGCTATCTGCTTCTAATAGTTTTTGTAAATGTTCGCAGTTGGGACGACTATCGTTTTTTAACTTTGGTACGCGAAATCGGATCCGCCCGGGGGTGGCGTGAACTATGGCGATGTTGGTTGGGGTGGATGTCCTGGTATTTTTTTCTAGGGTTTGCATGATTTGTGAAAGGGATATTATGGCATTACTGTCATTGCGAGGGGGGGGTTGGTACTCGTTAAGTTATTGGTTCCTTCCTTAAGTCCCCCCGTGGCAATCTCATCAGGAGTGAGATTGCTTCGGCTGTTTTAACGCTCGTACCAAAAGGTTAACTCCCTTCCCCACCGCCTCGCAATGACAACAGAAAGATTCGATCGCCGAATCTACGGATTTGTTAAGCCACTTTAAAAGGTACGTTTTCTAATACTACCTCGGGCAACTCGCCGGCACCCAAGACAGCTTTAGCGTTGAGAATTTCTACACCTACCAACAATTCTCCCTCACCAATATTAAGAGCGGTTTCATCGGTTAAGCGCAGAGTGCGGCATTCGTGCTTGCCTTCTACCAAGCGAATGTAAAGAGCATCAACTTCTGAGTCGTAGCTAATTTTCATCGTATCCTCCATTTAAAAGTAAAAAGTGTAAACCGTAATTACGATAATTTCTGTGTCTGATTCTACAAAAATGGGAGATACTTTTTTAACAGCGTAAAAACTCCCTTGCCAAGCGCGGTTGTATTCAAAATTGTATTTACAGGTATATCTATCTCCTCTAGCAGGCTCCCAAATAGCATTTTGAATCGCCAAGCGCACTTCGGTCTCAGATGCACCGCGTTCTGCAGATTGCTCCACAGCGTGCTTAGTCAAACGTATTGGTTTCATTTTACCCCTTTTTCGTCAAAATTATCCCTCTCTTAACTTTCTTCCTCCGACGACTCTGTGTCGGTGGTTTCCACTTCTTGCGACTGTTGTTCTCCCGACTCTGCCTGGTTAACAATATTCGTCAGGCGCATACCCAATTCCCAATCTGACAAAACCCCCACTTGATACCTAATGACCATCGATGCCGCAGTGCGGTTGACGCGGACTCCCAGAACGTACTCGTCCGCATTTAGCAACCCTTCTAAGCGTCTGGCATAGTCGCGATCGCTCCCCAACCTCGGCATCCGCAGCCTAATGCGACCCGGCACCGAATGAACTAAAGTATATATTGATTCGGTTTCGCTGGTAGTTTCTGCACCTGCTACGGGAACCGCGTTCCCTTGCTGCTTGAGAACTTCGATCGCCTCCCGCACCAAACCTGCCACCGTTAAATTTACTAATAATGCCGTTGCCCCTCGCAATCTCAATCTATTAGTTATCGTCATTCCCACCAAGGCCGGTAGAACAAACTCTATTTCGTTGTGAGCTTGCAAGAATTGACCTACTTTTGTTCCCGCCGTCTCCGTAGGGGTAAAGCCGATATCGTTTGTCGGTGTTGTTGTCATAGATTCCCCTCCTCTAAGGTTTGCCGACAAAATGCCGGCCTTAATTTCTTTTGTTAATAATTATATTTGATTAGCGACCTTTTAATCCTTAAATTTTCTTTAATTTTTTGCAGTTCGTAGCCATCGCAGTTCGTAGCAATCGCGGAGCGCGATTTTAGAGCAATCGCTGAAGCGATTACTACGAACTTAATTAGAAACTAAACGTAGTTCTGATAACTCCCAGAACCACATCTTTGTCATCTTTTGCATTATTTGGATTAGTAATCCAAACCACAGCAGGAGTAATGGCAATATAATCGTTGAGTGCCAGCTCGTAGAAAGCCTCCAGGTGGAGGGAAGTCTCCGAGTCCTTGGGCAAACCGTTAGTCGCATCCGTAACCCAAGGTTCCATACCGACGATAACGCCCGCAGTGCTACCCTCTTTAAGAAAATCGGGAAAAGCGAGAGTAACCGCCCAATTCCAGATATCCTGTTCCCCGCCACCGCTTCCTCCTGGGGTCGCGAGAACGTTTTGTTTGGTATAACCGGCCCAACCGCCCAAAGCAAAACCATCGCTCAACTGCCAGGAAAACGCCAAACCGTAAGCATCGCCGTTAGCCGACACTTCCCCATCCATGCCAGTGGCACGGGATAAAGCTTCCGGTTCGACAATATTGGCCGCGTTGCTACCCGCACCCAAAAGCGTGTTGTAGTAACGGATGTAAGTTAAACCAATCTGGAGGCGATCGCTCGGAGTTACAGTCAGTTGCGCCAAACCGGCAAAAGGACCGTTAAACAGACCGCCCCCTTCCGAAGGATTGGCTGCATCTGCAGCCAGATAACCCAGACTGAAAGTCAAAGAATCGCTAAACTGGTGGGCCAGACCGATACCCGCGCCGTCAACGAGGTAATAAATAGAAGGGCGAGTGCCAAAAGTTGACACCGAACCGCTGCCGCCGTCGCCGTCAAAGAAAGGATTTATCGTTGGGGCAAAGTCATCGGCGGCCCCGGCATTAGCAACCAAAGCAACTACCGTTCTCTCCCCCAGAGGAAATTCGTACTTAAAGGCATCCAGCTCGAACTCTCCGCCCCCCACTTCTCCAAAAGGACCGGCACCGAAAAATAAATCTCCCTGGGGAGAGGGGGTAACGGAGTTAGAGAAAGAATTAAAATTGCCCGCCTGGAGTCGGGTAAAGAGCAAGTCTTCCCCGGTGAAACTGGTACTCAGTTCCAGGCGAACCCTGTAGCCGAGTACGGTTTCCGCATCGGTGCTGCCGCCCCAAGCATCGGCTAAAGCAAAGATGGCTTCGCCACCGAGAGTGGTGGTGGTCGAAAACTGATTTGCCTCTAATTCTGCAGTGCGAGCTTCGAGAACGTCAACCCGTCCCCGCAACGTCGCCAGTTCGGCAGCAAATTCTTCTTGGAGTCGTTGCAACAAAGCCAGATCGTCTCGGCTGGCTAAATTTGCCGTGGAGGCCGCAATTAGTTCGGTGATGCGATCCAAACAGGCGTTTAAGCCGGCGGCAAATTCAAAGCGGGTTATGGCCCGGTTGCCGCGATAGGTGCCGTCGGGGTATCCTGCGATACAACCGTAGCGCTCTACTAAGGATTGCAATGCTTGGAAGGCCCAGTCTGTGGGTTGGACGTCAGACAGTTGGGAAACCGATGTTACTTGGTCTAGGCCGTCTTCTGGTTCTAGTTCGAGGTCTAATGGCGAGGCGATCGCTCCCATTCCCCCTACTCCCATTCCCCCTACTCCCATTCCCCCTACTCCTACAGATGCACCGACTAGCGAACTTGCCACCAGCCTTTTCCAAAAAACTTTGCTTTTAGGTTTCTTCATCTTATTTATTATCGAGATCCTTAATTGTCACCTAAAACAAATAGATTTTTAAACCTTAGCATAACTCTTTTTTTTTGTCAACTTTTAAATTAACTTTTTCCTGGTTTTATCCTCCCACAGTCCCCACGCCCTTAGCTTCGTTCTCAAACACCTACCCTTGCATGGGGTGGGGGGGGATTTTTCGCTTAATTCCCTATTTTAACGTACCTGCTTTCGAGTCCGCAACCCATTCGTAAAACTCGATTGTTTCTGGGGCGCAACTTTTGCAACCTCCGCATTTTTGCCCCTCGCCCATCTTTTTAATTCGACCTTTTTTAATCAGTTTTTCTAGCATTCCTCTTAGGGCGCTGCTATCTATTTTAAATTTCATTTCGAGTTCGGCAATGGAGGTTTTTCCTTGCTGTTTGATAAAGTTTTGAATTTCGCTTAAAATCATTTTTGAAAATAGGGAATAGGGAATAGGAAGTGGGGAATAGGAAGTGGGGAATAGGGAATTGGCAAAGGGGTAGGCCATCGCCCAGAAGCGATCGCCTACCGTCCAAACTACTGAGCCTTTACCTCTAAGGCCCCAGTATCGGAAAAGACAACCTCAAACTCGGCAAAATCTGCTTGAGGATTATCCCCCGCCGCCGGGTTGTTAGCAGTTAGCAACTGGGGCAGGGGAGTATTAGCCGCATTCTCCGCCCCTGCCTGGTTCGCAGGTTTGTAATCGGCGATCGCTCCCTTTTCATCTACCCTTACCACATAAACAGAAGTAGCGCTAACCGGTACCGTCCAAGTTTGGTCGATGGCCTCCAACAATTGCTGCCGCAGTCGCTCTAACTGTTGCGCGTCAGCAATTTTTTGCCCCGTTACAACAACCTCCTCCGTTACCTCCACCTCCGGGCTCGCCACAGTTAGAGGTGGAGCAGTTTCGAGATTGGAGTTGGGAATAGCAGGAGCGATGGCCGAGGTTTCCTCCACCCCAACATCGTTTTGAGGTTTCTCCTTGACAGTATTAGCAAACCATAACCCCAAGGCAGTCACAAAAGCCACCGCCGAAACGCTCAAAACCGCAGCAATTTTTATCCCTTCCAGTAGTTGCGATCGCGCCTCCTGGGAGCTAAGTTCTTCGTTATTTTCCTGCAAATTAATCCTATTTACCTCCATTTATCTACCTCCAAATAGTTTGTAGTATGTTCGTAGTAAGTTCGTAGTAATCCCGGAGCGCGATTAAGTAAGTTCGTAGTAATCGCGGAGCGCGATTCAAAATCAATCGCTAAAGCGATTACTACAAACAGTATTTTATTAAATGGCAAGTCCCTAATCGCGGAGCGCGATTCAAAATCAATCGCTAAAGCGATTACTACAAACAGCAGTTATCAATTAGCCCAGGGACGTTTGATCCCAGGAGCGATCGCCTTCAACCGCAAGCCCAAAATAACCCCGGCTATCACCAAAGCGCTACCGACGATCCAAACAAAAGAAGACACTGGATGGCGCGAAAAGGTAGCCGCCTGATAAAACAGCGATGCCACCCAATAACCCAAACCAGTAGTCCACGCTCCCACAAACACCGTCCAGCCCAAATTAGTCTCCCGGTAAACCGCCGCCGTGGCAGAAACGCAGGGAAAATATAACAGCACGAACAACAAATAAGCAAAAGCCCCCGCATAACCGTCAAACCGTCGCACCATCTGGCCGAAAGTGCCCAACGTCACCTCTTGTTCTGCCGCTGCAGTTTCTATATCCCCCACCTCGCCGATATTTAAACCGATAGGATCCAAAACTTGGTTAGTCAAATCGGCCAAATTAGCCGGAATGCTGGCAAACGCCTCCCCAATACCCGACCAAAAAGAAAACTCCTCTTCTTCTGGAACCTCTCCTGCAGCTGCAGCTTCTTCCTCTGCCAATTCGCCGTAGATTGCATCCAACGAACCCACCATCACCTCTTTGGCAAAGACTCCCGTAAAAATACCAACAGTTGCCGGCCAATTTTCTTGAGTTATCCCCATCGGCGCGAAGGCAGGAGTAATGGCCCTGCTCGTAGCGCTGAGTAGAGAATTTTGGGTATTTTCCCGACCGAAAGAACCGTCGGTACCCACGGAATTTAACAATCCCAAGACGATGACCATAACTACAATCATCTTACCCGCTTTTTTAATAAAAGCTTTGAGCCTATCCCACGCTCGCAACAACACTCCTTTAGCGTTGGGAAGGTGATACGGCGGCAATTCCATCACGAAGGGGGCCGCTTCTCCTTGCAACAAAGTGTTTTTCATTACCAAACCGGTGAAAATCGCTGCCGAAATCCCCAACAGGTAGAGGCCGAAAACCATATTTTGTCCGCCCCTGGGGAAAAATGCCGCCGCAAAGAGGGCATAAACTGGCAGTCGGGCGCTGCAAGACATGAAAGGATTCATCATTATCGTCAGGGTGCGATCGTGCTTGTTCTCCAAAGTCCGCGCCGCCATAATTGCCGGTACGTTGCAGCCAAACCCCACCAACATCGGCACGAAGGATTTACCCGGCAACCCCACAAACCGCATCAACCGATCCATGACAAAAGCGGCCCTGGCCATGTAACCGGAATCTTCCAAAATCGCGAGGATGACAAACATCAACCCGATTTGAGGAATAAAGGTTGCCGTCGTCTGGATGCCTCCCCCGGCCGATGCTATCAATCCAATTAACCATCCAGGAGTATTAATTTTCTCCAAAAAATGCGCTGGAGCGTCAACAAATACGGTACCGATACCAATATCGAAGAAATCGATAAACGCCCCGCCGACATTAATCGATATTAAAAACATCAAATACATCACCCCAAAGAAAATGGGAATCCCCGCCCAACGGTTCAGCAAAATCCGATCTATTTTATCGGAAGCTTGAGTGCTAATTTCTGTCGAATGTTTGACCGCTCCTAATGTTAGACTGTGAATAAAACTGTAGCGGCTATCGGCAATAATAATATCTATGTCTTCTTCTAGTTGCTGGTGAATTTTGCGTCGGTTTTTAACTACGATTTCGTTTAATTCTCGCCCTTGCAGTTCTGGAGCCACTTCATCTTCGTACTCCAAAAGTTTTAAAGCCGTCCACCGGGGCTCCACCGTTTTATTCTGCTGGCGTTCCCGCACTAACGGTACTAATTCTGCCAGAGCATCTTCCACCGCTGCCGGATAGGCAACGTAGGTCGGCGGAATTTTCGGTTCGGCCAAACATTCGTTTATCGCCCGCTTTAGTTCCGGTATCCCTTCTTCCCGAGACGCGCTGATGGGCACTATCTGACACCCGAGACGTTCCGAGAGCAATTCTATATCGATTTCGACCTCGTTTTTCTTCGCCACGTCCATCATATTCAAGGCGACGATAGTCGGCAAGCGCATCTCCACCACTTGCGTAGTTAGATATAAGTTGCGCTCCAGGTTCGAGGCATCGACTATATTAACCACTAAATCCGCTTCTCCCGAAAGCAAATAATCTCGCGCCACCAGTTCGTCGAGCCCCGTGCCTTCGTCTTCCGCATCCAGAGCATAGACTCCCGGGAGGTCGACGGCGGTGACATTTTTGCCATCGTAACTATATTTGCCTTCTTTGCGCTCTACCGTCACCCCGGGCCAATTACCGGTCCGCTGGTTGGAACCGGTGAAACTGTTAAAGAGGGTGGTTTTGCCGCTGTTGGGGTTGCCGATGAGGGCTATGGTTTGTTTCATTTTCTTTCCTCCAGTAAATGACCTGAATGTTCCTAGTAATCGGAATGTTCGTAGCAATCGGAATGTTCGTAGCAATCGGAATGTTCGTAGTAATCGCTTCAGCGATGGTTCGTAGTAATCGCTTCAGCGATGGTTC
>CAZUCT010000175.1:0-3199 GCA_964619285.1 uncultured bacterium
GAACCATCGCTAAAGCGATTACTACGAACCATCGCTAAAGCGATTACTACGAACTTTTTTTGCAATTATCGCAACGACCGCAACGCATATTTTTTGCCTCCTTAACGAACCCAAATGCTGTTAATAAAAATTGCCAGCGACATTGACGGGTTGTTAAATATTTTTTCGTCTCCTTAACCGCCGCAAAATTATCGTTATTTGCCGCAATAGAACCGGCAGATTTATTAATAACGAAACGAAACGGATCGCGCCACTTTAACTGCCCCGAACTGTGGAGAAGAGAAAGAGCGATCGCTGCCTCTGGAAATTCATCGACTACCGCATTTATTTCTCCAGTGGCGGGTAACTTTTTAACTAATTTTTGGGCGCTGCGATATTGCGATCGCAAATTATCCTCTAAAAACTTCCACCGCGTCTTATCGTCTGGGTCTAAAAACCCCGTCGGTTCGCTAACTAAAGTTAGCGCTTCTGCCGGTTTGCCATCCCTGCCGCCGCGCCCCACTTCTTGAATATATTCCGATAATAACATCGGCGCTTGAAAATGAATTACCCAGCGGACGTGGGGATGATTTATGCCCATGCCAAAGGCAGAAGTACAAACTACAAATTTTACCTCTCCTGCCAGCCAAATTTTTTCTATTTCTCGACGTTCTTCGGCACTCAAACCGGCGTGATATGGTGCCGTATTGTAGCCTTTTTCTCCTAATAATTCCGCCAAATATTCGCTATCTTTTCTAGTTCTAACGTAAACCAAACCGGCGTCGCTTTCTCTGGGTTTAATAAACTTAAATAACTGTTGGCGGCGACTGCGGGGAGTGCAAATTGCTTTGATGTTTAAAGATAAATTGGAACGATAGGGATTTAATAAAAATTCCTGGGGTTTTTGCAGTTGTAAAACGTTTTTAATCGTTTTTTGCGCTTTCGGATCTGCGGTGGCGGTGAAGGCAGCGATCGCTATTTTAGTTCCCGCAGGTTTGGATTTTAACAAGGCCGGGCGCGCTGCCCCCAAACGTCGATAAGCGGGACGAAATGTATCCCCCCATTGTACCAAACAGTGGGCTTCGTCGAGGATTAAACCGTTAATTTCTATCTGGGGTTGAGAGATAGTTTCCCAAACCGGTTGACTGAACAAAGTTTCTGGGGAAAGATAGAGCAATCTTAACTTATTTTTTTGTAGAAGTTTGAAAGTATCGCGGCGTTGTTGTTTGGGAAGTTGACTGTGGAGGAGGGAGGCGGGTAGAGAGCGATCGCGCAATTCCTGCACTTGATTTTCCATCAACGCTACCAGTGGCGACACTATCAAGGTCAAACCGGTTTTCAACAAGGCCGGCAATTGAAAACAGATAGACTTACCCCCACCAGTAGGCATGACGATGAGGGCATCGCGAGATTCCACCAAACAGCGGACTATCTCTCCTTGTGGGGGTCGAAAATTATCGTATCCCCAAATGCGGCGGAAGGCATCGAGGACGTTTTGCCAAGATTGAGAGTGGTTCATGGGACAATTAACAATAATGAACAATTGGTCGCCAGAAACCGGGTTTATGGCAAAAACCCGGTTTCTTAATTTTCTATTTGCCAAGATGAGCTCCCTTGGCTATAATTAAACGAACTCGTAGAACAGGCATCTTGCCTGTGTCGTTTTTAGGAACCATAAATATGATAACCTCTGTTAAGTCATCCAGTCAACTCTCTCTGGAAGAGTTTTTGCGCTTGCCGGAAACCAAACCGGCCAGCGAGTACATCAACGGTAAAATTTATCAGAAACCAATGCCACAAGGAAAACATAGCACAATTCAAGTCTGTCTGTCGGCAGAAATTAATCGAGTGGGGCGATCCAACCGGTTAGCGGGCGCTTTTACAGAATTAAGGTTTACCTTTGCGGAGCGATCGCTAGTTCCCGATATCGCAGTTTTTGAATGGTCGCGCATCCCAAGAGACGACGACGGTTCGATCGCAAATCGGTTTGAAATAGCACCAGATTGGACTATAGAAATTGTTTCTCCCGAGCAAAGTTCTAATCTATTAATTGAAAAGATTACCTTTTGTTTAGATAACGGTTCTCAGTTAGGATGGTTAGTAGATCCGCGAGATGAATCTATAGTCACTTTTCAACCAAACCAACAACCAGAAGTTAGGTACAATTCCGAACCTTTACCCGTGCTTAATATTTTACCAGATTTGCAGTTGTCCGCCAAGGAAATATTTAGCTGGTTGTATATGTAAATTTCAACAATTAACAATTAACAATTAGCAATTAACAATTAAAACCCATGTCTTTTACCCGTAAAAATGTCGAAGTTAACGAAATTAAACTTTCCTATTTAGAATGGAACCAAGAGGCAAATAAAAGTCAAAAACCGCCTTTATTACTATTACATGGTTTAGCAGATTTAGCATTAGTTTGGACGGGTTTGGGGGAATATTTGAGCGATCGCTATCAGATTATCGCCCCAGATATGCGCGGCCACGGAGAAAGTACTAAACCCAAAACCGGTTATAGTTTTGCAGAATCTATTAACGATTTAGAAGCGTTAATGACATATCTTAACTGGGAATCTGCCCATATTCTCGGTCACTCTTGGACGGGAAAATTAGCTTGTATTTGGGCGCGGCAACATCCAGAAAGGTTTCGCAGTATGGTCTTAGTTGACCCCATTTTTATTACTAAAATGCCAAGCATTCTCAAACTCAGTTTTCCCATTCTCTTTAAAACTTTAGAAACTCTTAAAGGCATGGGGCCTTTTGCAACTTTTGAGGAGGCAGAAAGTCTGGCGCGTCAGTTAGGAAAATATGAAGGTTGGAGCGATTTACAAAAATCTGTATTTGAAGGCAGCATGGAACAGAAATCAGACGGTAAATGGGGCAGTAAATTTACGATTCCCGCCCGCAATGAAATCTTCGATGAGGTGATGGATGTTCCGGGTTTAACCGAAGCAATTGAAGTACCGACTTTATTCGTCCAGTCGGAAAAAGGAGTTAATCGGATGGAGTGGCAAATGAAGCCTTATAAACAGTATTTAAATAATTTAAAAATTACTAAAGTTCCGGGAAATCATTGGGCTTTTTTGGTAGAACCGGAGGCTTTTAATCAAACTGTTGGGGAGTTCTTAGCGAGCCATCCGTAGAACAGGCATCTTGCCTTTTCGTTAAATTTAAGCGTGCTAAAAAGTGAATTGAAAAATCTGGTGCGCGGTGC
>CAZUCT010000175.1:3299-15642 GCA_964619285.1 uncultured bacterium
GCACCCTACTACTAAAAAATTAATTGAAAAATCTGGTGCGCGGTGCGCACCCTACTACTAAAAAATTAATTGAAAAATCTGGTGCGCGGTGCGCACCCTACCATTAAAAAATTAATTGAAAAATCTGGTGCGCGGTGCGCACCCTACCAGAAAAAACTATGAAAGAAATAGAAATAATTGCCCATCGAGGGTTTTCTAGCATGGCTCCAGAAAATACTAAAGCAGCTTTTATTGCGGCTATCGAAAATGGGGCAAATTCTCTCGAATTTGACGTTCAATTCTCCGCCGATGGAGTCCCAGTAGTTTTCCACGATTTTAATTTGGATAGAACCACTAACGCCCAAGGTAAGTTAAGAGAAAAAACTCTGGTAGAATTGAAAAAAGTTGATGCCGGAATTTGGTTTAATCCCAAGTTCGCTGGAGAGGAAATCTTGACTTTAACAGAAGCGTTAGAAATCCTCAAAGCAATTCCCCAATTTCTCTATTTCGATTTGAAGTCCTATTCTGAATGGTCTCAGACAGAAGTAGAAAAGTTGGTGGAAATTGTGGTAAACTCTGAAGTTAAAGAAAAAGCGGTGATGACTTCTTTTAACGATAGCTTAAACGAAGGAGTCCGCGCCATCTCTGGAGGTGTTTTAAACTTCGGTCGTTTAGTAGGCGAACAATCTAACTATCAATCTCAATTAACAAAGGCAGTAGAAAAAGGCGATCGCTTAATTAGCAGCGAGTACCATATTTTATTAGAAAATCCTGCCTTAATCGAACAAACAAAAAGTCAAGGAATCGATGTTGTTGCTTGGACGGTGGATAACCCCGAAGAATTTCAGCAATTAATCGATTTAGGAGTCACTAGAATCATCACTAATTCGCTAATTAACAACTAACAATTAACTATGTCAAACACAGTCAAAGTTCGAGTTCCCGCAACCACCGCTAACTTAGGCCCCGGTTTCGATTGCATCGGTGCCGCCCTTTCCTTATATAATAGGTTCGCATTTTCTCCCCTAACTTCCGACTCGGTGGCAGTAAAAATCGCCGTCACCGGCAAAGATGCTTCGCGAGTTACCACCGACGAAACCAATCTCGCCTATCAAGCGTTCGTCAAATTCTATACCCATCTAGACAAAACGCCCCCACCCGTATCTATAGAAATCGAGATGGACGTTCCCTTGGCCCGAGGTTTGGGAAGTTCGGCAACGGCCATCGTCGGGGGTTTGGTGGGGGCAAACCAACTGGCGGGGGCTCCTCTGGGGGAAACCGCATTGATGGAATTAGCGATCGCCATCGAAGGACATCCAGATAACGTCGTTCCCGCTTTATTGGGAGGTTGCCGCCTCGCCGCCACCGCCGACAGTCAATGGGCGATCGCCGAGATTCCCTGGCATCCCGAAATCGTTCCCGTTTTGGCAATTCCCGATTTTGAACTCTCCACCGCCGAAGCGCGGAAAGTGCTGCCCGCCGACTACAGTCGCGCCGATGCCATTTTCAACGCGGCCCATCTGGGGTTATTAGTGCGGGCCTTGGAAACCGGGCGCGGCGACTGGTTGCGAGTGGCGATGCAAGATAAAATCCATCAACCCTATCGGCAGAGTTTAATCAAAGGATACGAAGAGGTGCGATCGGCTGCCCTAAGTGCGGGCGCTTGCGAAATGGTTATTAGCGGCGCCGGTCCGACTTTATTAGCGCTGACTTTTCCTGCCAATGCCCCCGCCGTCGCCGCCGCAATGGATGAAGCTTGGAAATTGCTGGGAGTGATGCCAGAAGTGAAGGTGTTAGAAATTGAGAACGAGGGCGTGACGGTGGATCGTTAACTCGCTCGTAGTAATCGCTTTAGCGATTTCCAAAAAGTTCTATATCGCTAAAGCGATTACTACCAACAGAACATCAGTGGGAATGTTACTTGTCTTTGGTAAATTCAGACATCCAAGCTTTTGTGCCGAAAATTCCAGCAACAAGATTTGCGACGCTAAAATCGGCATCCAAACTATCCCAATGAACGCTTCTTCCAGAACCAGATATCCACACATCGGATAATTGCTCGACAGAAGCATTTTCTAATCCTTGGGCAAGTCTTGGGGGAAAGCTAAATCTAGCACCATTTTTTAGATTGATAACGATTAAATCGCTGTCGCGATCGTAACGCACAGATTCAGCAAGAGGTTCTTTCGCTTCGGCTTGTTTGTAAGCAGCCTTAGCTAAAGCGATTTCTTTTTCTAAGGCTTCCGCCGTTAATTCTTTGTTCCACTTACGTTTCATGTATTTCTCTCCACTTTTCTAATAACATTTCTTGATTTTCTGCAACTAACAGTATTGCATTGACTATATCTTTGTTTTTTAGACTGGAATGAGTCTCTATTAATTTAGGTGCCTCTTCCTCAGAACCAATATAAATTTTCATATCGGCTCTGTTCGTATCTGTTTTTCTTCCACGAAACACATGAACGCGAGCGGGTTCATGGTCGTTGGTGTAGATATAGACAACTAAGTTGGTTTTTCTATCTTCAATGATTTTCGGCATTTGAGTTAATTATAAACCTAACTTCTTGGATTTGTCAAAACATCTAGGAAAAAAGCCCATTCACGAAACCAATTTCTCCAAATCGTAATTCGTCCAGAGAACCTCTTGTCGCGGTTGTTTCACCGACAAACACTTTTTAACCGGCCCCTCCCAACACCGCCAATCTTTATACAGCTCGTTCATCAACTTACCGTGATAACCGGACACCGCCACTTTACCCTTGACGTCGCGCAAAACCTCCGCCAATTCTCGATGTTCCTCATCGGTCATTTCATAAGCATAAGCGTTTTTATCTCCCCGAGAGTCGTGGGGATAGGGCGGATCCAAATAAAACAAAGTTTCGACGCTATCGTAACGTTTAATAACCTCAATGGCCGGGGCGTTTTCAATTTGAACTCGTAACAATCTTTGAGCGATTTCTGCCAAACCCTCCACGCTGCCCAACCACCGAGAAACCGCCCCCGCCATCCCCGCCCGACTGGTTAACAAACAATTCGCCCATCGGCCTTTGCTCGCTTTTTGCGCCAAACCGGTTCTCACTTGTCGGGCGCGAACGAAAAACCTTCGGGCTCTTTCTAAGTCCGATATTTCTGGAGTGGGGGGAGTTATGGCAATTTCAAATTCGGCGCGGGAAAAGGGAGTTAAACCGATCGCTTCGATTAAAGTTTCTTTTTGTTCGCGCAAAACGCGGAAAAAGTTAACCACTTCGCCGTCGATATCGTTATAGGTTTCCACTGGCGCTGGTTGTCGGTTAATTAATACCGCCGCCGAACCGCAAAATGGTTCGCAGTAATGCTTGGTTTCTGGTAATAGAGGTAAGAGCCAATCTAAATGATTGAATTTACCTCCATACCAACCAAATGCTATCTTTTTTTTCATCGATATAATTGGGAAACTCAACAGAATTTAAACTACAACTAATTCACCACCTTTCTACCAACAACCCATTTATTTCTTGAAAATGAATATCCCGAGATACCAAAGTTAACTTGTGCTGCATAGCAACTGCCGCAATCCAAGCATCGTTAATTGGAATAGGTCGCCCTTTTCTTTGCAACATATTAATAACCTGTCCGTAATAATCTGCTGTTACTTCGTCGCAAACTAAAACTGTATTGGTCTCCATAAACTCCAGTATTCTTGCTAAGTTAGCAGCTACACGTCCCGATTTGTAAGCGCCATAATAGAGCTCGCCGATAGCAATACTTGGCACGAAGATTGCCTCTGCTTCTCTCATTTTTTGCCGCACTAAAGTTTCTTCAGCAAAGATGGCAATGACAATATTTGTATCTAAAAGAAACCTATTACTCATGCTAGTCCACCCTTCCAAATTCTTCTTCAATTGCCTTTGCCATTTCTTCAAGTTCTTCTTTAGGAATAGTACCTCCAAATTTTAGTAAATCTTTACCCGGCACTCCTACGGGTTTTGTGGTAGTTAAAAAGCGAGCAAAGTTCAACAATTCTTGCTGTTGTTGTTCGTTCATTTTTTTCAAAAGTCCTATTATTTGTTTTTCTATTTTTGAATTAATCATGTTTTTACCTTCAATTTCGATGACCGATTCAGTTAACTCTTGTAACTCTTTATCTTCTCGGTAAGTTTCGGCATAAAGTTCTGTCGATTCTTGCAATTCTTTAGCTTCCAGTTCTGACTGAAGACGTTGCAAGGCGGTTGTTATCAGTTCGTTTTTGTTTTTAAAGCCGTATTCTCGATAGCGATCGAGAAATTTGGCTTGTTTCCCATCTAGATGGAATTTTTGTTCTTTGAGCATAATCGTTTTTTTTAATGGCTTTAGCAGATTAGATGGACTAATTTTAGTTTAGCATAAATTCTGTTAAAGTGAAATGCGATCGCATTCCACTTTAACGCTCAAATTATTCTACCGCAAACCCAGTAAACTTTCGTTTGTAAGGAGCTTTAAAAGCAAGAACTATGTCATCTTTAGGAACTCCAGCAGCTACTAACTCGTTAGCAACACCCACCTCTGTCATATCCCGCTGAATCCAAATTTTATCCCCCTTAACATCGACGTGGATCGTACAACCATAAACTCGTCGCGTTCCACTTTCTACCCATCCTAAATTAAGGAGCTGATAATGGTGGCGTTCTTTATCTAAAATTAGTTGAGCTTCTGTTGTCTCATCTTTTACATGGTAGCTATAATGCTCTTTCAAAATATCTTGCACTATTTGATAGTAATTAACTTTTTCCATAAAAAACTACCTTTTTGTTGCTTAAAAAAAATGGAAAGTATTGTTGGGTTTCACTTCGTTCCACCTAACCTACAACTACTATAAACCAAGGGTCATGGGTAATCGTCCAACCATCCTTTTCTAAAGCTACCCGGACAGTATTATGAAAAACGTCCCTTGCCGGCATCTTCACCTCCTTTGCTTTCTTCAACTATTATACCCCATTTTAATTGCTCCTTTAAGAGAAGTTCCCAAATTAAAATAATTAGTCTTGTTGGGTTTCACTTCGTTCCACCCAACCTACAACTACAACTCTAGCTCCCCCCTTGGGGGCGGGGGGGGATCGTCGTTACTTTTCACCCGCAGAATACACCTGTCGATAATAACTCTGGTACTCCTCAGACAACAGCGGTTCCCACCAGTCGCGATGGGTTAAATACCATTCCACCGTCTGCCTCAAACCCTCCTCCACCGTTACCGAAGGTTCCCAACCTAACTCCGTTTTAATCTTGGTCGCATCTATAGCATAACGCCTGTCGTGCCCCGGACGGTCTTTGACAAATGCAATCAGTTTCTCGCAAGGTTTCACCGGGAGAGCGATCGCCATCTCGTCCATCAACCCGCACAATGTTTTCACTAAATCGAGATTTTTCACCTCGTTATTGCCGCCAATATTATAAGTCTCTCCCGGTTTGCCTTGATGAATGACAACATCCAACGCCCTACAGTGGTCGATAACGTATAACCAATCTCTCACGTTTTGTCCGTCGCCGTAAACTGGCAGTTTTTTTCCTAACAACATATTGATGCACATCAACGGAATGAGCTTTTCGGGGAAATGGTAGGGACCGTAATTATTAGAACAGTTAGTGATAACCGTCGGCATCCCGTAGGTGTGATAATAAGCGCGGGCTAAATGGTCGCTGCCCGCCTTCGAGGCCGAATAGGGACTGTTGGGGGAATAGGCCGTGGTTTCGCTAAAGGCCGGGTCTTCCGGGCCCAGACTCCCGTAAACCTCATCCGTGGAGACGTGAAGAAAAATCGGGCCCTTGCCATCTGCCGTGGATAAACTCTGCCAGTGGTGGCGGAAAGCTTCCAAAAGCGTAAAAGTGCCGACAAGGTTAGTTTGAATGAAGGCACTAGGCCCTAAAATCGAGCGATCGACGTGGGATTCTGCCGCAAAATGGGCTATAGTGTCGATGGTTTCTTCTTTCAGGAGGCCATCTACTAGGGAGCGATCGCAAATATCCCCTTGGACAAAGCGCAAATTGGCCCGTTCTTCCAAATCTGCCAAATTTTTTCGGTTGCCCGCATAAGTCAAAGCATCTAACACTACCACGCGATCGCCCGGGTAACTCTCGCACCAGTGGCGCACAAAATTCGACCCGATAAAACCCGCGCCCCCAGTGACGATTAACCGACGCCCCATTCGCTCTTGATTTTCAGTCATTTTTTTTCCTAGTCCAAAAATATTTGCTATTAATTTAACTTAGTCCCAAAGTAGGTTAGAGGAGATAAATAGTGAACCAACAAAACATCTTACAACTAGCCAAGCAAGGCAATCCTAACGCGATCGCTTCCCTCGTAGAAAAGGCCCTCAGTAAAAAAGGGATTACGGCCAAAGCAGGTGTAGAGAATAATTGCCTCCATCTCTTACTGGAGGCCCCTCAATTACTCGATGCCCAAGCTTGCCTTCGAGTCATCGAACAAGGAATGCAGCGCCTCCAACCCGCATCAATAGAGGCGATCGCCGTTTACGGGCGCAGATTGGGCCATCGATTGCCCGATTGGACTCGCCCCGTCCATTTTCAGAAACCCACTCCTGCTCCTCCCCGAGCCGAAACTTCTATTTCCCTCACTGACGAAACTCCGGTTTCTGCAACTCCAGAAAATACCGAGACTAACTTTGAATTCGTCGATGTCGAACCTAATTTTGTGCCCGACGAACCGGAGCAAAATCCAGATTTTATTCCCGTCGAAGAACCGCCTCAAACTACCACGGAATTCGAGGCAGAAGTAGAAGATATTCCCCTCCATGAAACCGAATTAGAAACCGAACCAGACTCCCCCCACCCTCGCGAGAGTTATCATCCAGAAGAGTCACCTCCTGCCGCTCCCAATATTACGATTAAATCTGCATTCAGTCAATTTAAAGAAAAGCTAAAAAGCTTTCGCCAACCCTCAGAAAATTACGGTCAAACAGATTATCGAGGTTGGTTGATAGTCAGCGCGATCGGTTTGGTGGTTATTCCTTTTACAGGATTTTTTGTCGGCTATCAAAAATACCGCGTCTCGGCGATAAATTCTACGATTAATTCTCAAGAAGTTTCCGCCGTAGCTGACAGCGATTTTACCCTTGAAAACTATCAAGAATTGCTGGCAAACAGTGCTTTTAGTAACGGAGAAAATAACTCCGATTTTACCTCAACTTCTCAATCGGATTCGGATGTTTTTGAACTATCAAACTTTACAGAATCTCCCCTCCAAGCCCAAGCTACTCCTAACAACAATTTTATCACCATCAAAGCTGTGGGCGATATCGTTATGGGCAGCAATTTTCCCGCCAATAACGTTCCCAGCGACGGCAGTGTTTTATTTGAGTCCGTCAAGCCTCTTTTAACCAATGCCGATATTTTATTTGGCAACTTTGAAAGTACCTTAACCGACTATCCTTACACTATTAAAAATGTGGGTGGAGGTGCGGTTTATGCTTTTAGAACTCCTCCGAGTTTTGGCCGCTATTTACAAGATGCCGGTTTTGATATTTTAAGTATTGCCAATAACCATTCTTACGATTTTGACGAAAAAGGTTTTCAAGATACCATCGCCAATATTAATAATTTGGGAATGCAGGCTGTTGGCAAAAAAGGTCAAATCGTTTATCAAGAAGTAAACGGCATAAAAGTCGCTTTTATTGGCTTTACTAATTACGATTTCCATAATTCAATTTTAGATTTTGAAGGGGCGAGACGAGTTATCAAAAAAGCCGACGAAACAGCAGATATTGTCGTTCTTTCCATCCACGCCGGGGCCGAGGGCACGGCAGCTTTACATATCAGAAATGAAACGGAATATTTCTATGGAGAAAATCGCGGTAATAAAGTTTTATTTGCCGAAGTAGCTATTAAAGCAGGTGCCGATTTAATCTTAGCTCACGGCCCCCACGTTCCCCGCGCTTTAGAACTGTATGATGGTAAGTTAATCGCCTATTCTCTGGGTAATTTTGTCGGCTATGAAACTTTATCCACTGCAGGAGAAAAAGGCTACTCTTTAGTATTGGAAGTTCGCCTAAATTCCCAGGGAGATTTTCTCTCTGGCAAAATTCATCCAGTCCGTTTAAAAGTTAATGGCATTCCTTATCCAGATCCAGAAGGAAAGAGTATTTCTTTAATTCGCTATTTGACTCAAAGCGACTTTCCTAATACTCCTCTGGAAATTGACGTGGATGGCAATATTTATAAAAAGTAGAACGGGCATCATACTCGGGAGCATCCCATATTTGTAATTTTTACCCCTCGATAATTTCATTGAGTATGAGAAAATAAATATGCAAAATTGAGATGCTCCCAAGAAATTTTCAATCAATGGGGCTGATTTAGGGAAAAAAAATTTGATATTGTGGATGAAGGTCACATCAGAAAAAAACCAGTGACTTATTCATTTTTGGGAATGGGGAATGGTTAGCATTGACAATTAGCAACATTTGTACAATTAGAAAAATAAGAGTGGATAAATTAGTGGAATATCGGGGTACTCATCGCCAAGTTCTCAACAATGGAATCGTCGTCATAGCAACAGAAAATCCAGCGGCAGATATTATCGCTGCCCGGATTTTTTTCCGCACCGGCAGTCGTTACGAACCGAGACTAAAAGCAGGAATTTCTAACCTTTTAGCAGCGGTTATTACTAAAGGAACCGACGAACTTTCTTCCTTAGAAATTGCCGAACGTGTAGAATCTGTAGGAGCCAGATTAAGTGCGGATACTACCTCGGATTATTTCTTGGTAGGTGTCAAAACTGTTTCTGAGGATTTTGCAGAAATTTTACAATTAACGGGAGAATTGATTAGAAACCCCAGTTTCCCAGAAACAGAAATAGAGTTAGAAAAACGCATCGCCATTCAAGGAATACGCTCTCAATTAGAACAACCTTTTGCTGTGGCTTTTTCTAACCTCCGAGAAATAGTTTATCGAAACCATCCTTATGCATTATCGACTCTGGGAACTGAAGAGACTTTAGCTTCAATAAATCGCGGAGATATTCTACAGTTTCATCAAGTCTATTTCCGCCCCGATAATATGATAATATCTATCGCAGGTCGGATAGCTCCAGAAGAAGCGATCGCCCTCGTCGAAAAAGTATTTGGAGACTGGCAACCTCCATCACAATATCTGCCAAATTTAACTTTGCCAAAGATAAATTCCCAACCTTGCGAATCCCTAATTCCCCAAGATACCCAACAATCTATTGTGATGCTCGCCTATCTGGCATCCAAGGTGAAAAATCCCGATTATGCTACTCTAAAATTGCTCAATACTTATTTAGGTAACGGGTTATCCAGTCGCTTGTTTGTCGAATTACGAGAAAAGCGCGGTTTGGCTTACGATGTTTCTGCTTTTTATCCCACTCGCATCGACGATTCTTATTTTGTAGTTTACATCGGAACGGCTCCCAAAAATACAGCGATCGCCCGCGAAGGATTAAAAATGGAAGTCGATCGCTTGGTAACTATTCCATTAGATGAAGAAGAATTACAAGCCTCCAAAAATAAGCTTTTGGGGCAGTATGCTTTGGGCAAACAAACTAACGGCCAAATCGCTCAAATTTTTGGTTGGTACGAAACTTTGGGTTTGGGAATCGAATTTGACGATCGCTTCCAAGAAAATGTCGCCGCCGTCACTGTTGAAGATGCCCAAAAAGTGGCAAATAAGTATTTCGGCGACCCTTACGTTTCCATCGTCGGCCCCAAAGAAGCGATCGAATAATACGAGGCAAAAGGCAAGAGCCCGTAGGTTGGGTGGAGTGAAACGAAACCCAACATCAAATCATAGCCCGTAGGTTGGGTGGAGTGAAACGAAACCCAACATCAGATCGTAGTTATGATTACCCATTCCAGATTAGAAAATGTTGCGAAAAATAAAACATTGTTAAGTTTAGTAAAAAAGGGTTGTCAGTTCCAAAAAGCGGTGCTAGATTAAAAAATAACAAGGCACAAATCGAGCTAAGAACTCGATTCCGGCTCTAGGGTTACTGCCCGTGCCGCCCGCAGTTAGCCCGCGTAACAACAAACCAAAGGTTACGATTTATTTCGACGAAAACTAGCAATATGTGGGCCAACTAACCCTCCTCCAAGCAACCTTTCTTGATGTTCTGTTTATTCTGTTAATAAAGGTCAGAGTTGAAGCTTGTGTGGGTTGGTACCAAAACATAAATCCCGTTAGGGTCAGCTAGTGTCGAAAGCTCAATCTCTACTCAGTCTCTTCTGAGAAAGAAAAATGTTGTTGCGGATAAAGTCCACCTTAGTTGTAACTGTTTTTTAATTAACGTACCATCTTTTTGAATCAGTCTAATTTGCATTTTTTAAGGGTCTAGCAGCCGACTGCTAGACCCTTATCGTTTGGGAATGGGGAATTGCTTTTATTCTGACTCGCTGGTGGTCTCAATATCAGGCCGAACGATGATGCGACAACTATACAAGGCGAACTGTTCTTGAGACTGTTCGCCCACAACTTTTTCGGCACTAAATTCGTGGGTTACGGTAGTAAATTGGGGGAAATAAACCCAGTTTTCCTGGAAGTTTTCACCAATAAGATCGCACTGTTCCTCCAATTTTTCTCTCGAAGCATCCTCCCCCGCTTCAAATTGGAAGGTGTTTCTCATGCACATATACCAAAAATCGATCTCTTTAACAGGTTTGCCCGCCCACCGCGAGTCGGGAAAATCAAACCAACCATAACCAGTGGTATGTCTGCGAGAAAATTGCGATAGCTTTCCCTGCCAACTCGCACAAGTTTTGGCATATTCGTCAATACTTTTTTGGATAGGAGTTGGCATGGCTGGTTCCGTTTCGCGGGCGATCGCCTGAAAAGCCATTCCCCCACCAACTGAAATCAAACCAGAAACTAACAAACCAGATAATAACTTTTGACCGACGTTCATAATTTTTTATTCTTAGGACTTGCGTAGTAATAAAGTACCGACTTGTTGGGTTGCGTTTCACAGGAGCCCAACCTACGATTTTCCTTCATCTGGTAGTTTATTTTTGCGCGACTTCTTAGCTGCAAAAAGTAGAGAAGAGAGACGTTATCGCTTACCCAATAACATCTCTTTACTTCGCTTACAGCTACACGCCAACCAATTCGGGTTGATAGCGAATATTTGCTTGCTTCAACCGACGCAAAGCTTCTCCCAAGCGATCGCATTTATGAATCAAACTAATCCTCACATAACCTTCCCCGGCAGTACCAAAAGCATTCCCCGGAGTCACTACCACCCCAGTTTTCTCCAAAACCGACAAAGCAAAATCCGTCGAACTAATTCCAGGAGGACAAGGAACCCAGAGATACATTGTCGCTAAAGTCTTTGGTACGTTCCAGCCCAAATCTGTCAATCCCTGAATCAGAAAATCACGGCGAACCCGGTAACGTTCCCTCACCTCTGCCAAATAGGAATCTGGCAAATTTAAAGCAGTTGCCGCCGCTGTTTGGATGACAGAAAACAAACCGTAATCCAAATTATTTTTTAAGGTTCCCAACCAACTCAAGATTCTCGAATTACCAGCAGCATAACCCACTCGCCAACCGGCCATATTATAAGTTTTCGACATGGAATTAAACTCTACGCCAATCTCTTTTGCCCCGGGAATTTCTAACAAACTGGTAGGTCTAAAACCATCAAAAGCAATATCCGCATAACACAAGTCGTGGACTAAGATAATTTCATGCTTGCGGGCAAAGGCAACAATATCCTCAAAAAACTCCCGAGGGGCAGTTGCGCCAGTGGGGTTGCTGGGATAATTGAAGTAGAAAATCTTCGCTTTTTCGGCGACGCGATCGGGAATATCTCCTAAGTCGATTATCCAGTTATTTTCCGGTTTTAAATTAATACTATGAACCTGCGCCCCCGCAATTAAAGGACCGCGAAAATGAGCCGGATAAGTAGGATTTGGAGTTAAAACTAAATCCCCCGGATTCACAAAAGCCATCGCTAAATGAGTTAAACCTTCTTTAGAACCCAATAAAGCTAAAGCTTCCGTTTCTGGGTCTAATTGTATGCCGTAACGACGCCAATACCAATTAGTAATAGCACGCCGAAAACCGACAGTACCTTCAAAGGGCGGATAGCCGTGATTGTCTGGATTTTTTAAGGCCGCAACTGCAGCTTCAACCACTGCTTCAGGAGTAGGGCCCCCTGGATTTCCCATACCTAAATCGATTAAATCGACTCCTTTTTCTATTGCTTCGGCCTTGAGTCTATCTAAACGAGCAAAAACATAAGGGGGTAATATTTGTATTCTATCTGCGGGCTCGATCCAATCCATATTTCTTTGAAAATTCATTTTTTTCGCGTTTTGTTTAATAGTTCGTAGTAAGCACTTTAGTGCTTGTTCGTAGTAAGCACTTTAGTGCTTGTTCG
>CAZUCT010000176.1:154-8599 GCA_964619285.1 uncultured bacterium
CCTAGAAATTCAACCCTAGAAATTCAACCCTAGAAATTCAACCCTAGAAATTCAACCCTAGAAATTCAAACAATAAAACGGGTGCGAAATTCAAACAATAAAACGGGTGCGGCAGGACTCGAACCTGCGACAGGTGACTTAGAAGGTCACTACTCTATCCAGCTGAGTTACGCACCCAAAGGACAAAATGCCAATATTCATTAGTATTATACCCTAAAAATCAATTGATTGAGCAAGCAAGATTAAAAAAGGGACCGAGGGAAGAGGAACTGCGGCCAGCAGTTTTGAAGGTCAAAAATTGAGTCGGGCTTGAATGCCGAGAAATACAAAATCTAAAAATCAACGAGAGCTAAAGGGCCAGCTAAAGGCAGGTAGCGATCGCCATTCATACTAAAATGACACCAACAGCAAATCAGGCCATTAAAGGTTGGGGATAGCTGTGGGGGGAGTTTGGTTATTCTGATTACCAGCTAGTAGATTAAAGTCTTTTATGCTAGACTCAGCAGCATACCGCAATATATCATGCTGTTAAAGTCAAGTCAAAAGCAGTTAATACCTATATTAAAAATTGCAGAATGTCATTGGCAAAGATTCAATGCACTCGACAAGAGCGAAGAAAATGAATCGGAAAAAGAAGAAGAATGACACTTTTTTCCCTTGTAGGGATTAATCCTTACAAATTACTGGGAGAGAAGCTCACCAAGTAATAGCCGTTCAGGATACTGTCATGTTTATTCTCAAAAGGCAGGATGTTGAAATTACAAGCATTCAACACCCCAAGCGGGATCAACAAATCCCCATACTAAATTATCAGGGGCAGACATTTCGCCTAATAAACGTGTTTAATGCCCAACAAGCAGAAGAGGCGAGGGCATTCTGGCGCGATTTAACCGATAACCGTGGCAAAGCCTGTGTCTTGCTAGAGGAGACCGATCGCTATAGCGTTTGGGGGAAAGTTCGCTTAGAACAGCTTACTAGCGAAGAAGGCGGGGTTGGGGATGCCCTTTCTCCATTGTTTACTCAAGGTTGTCTGTTACTATTGCAAGCAGTCTATTTTGACGTTGAGGACTTATTGGGGAATAGACAGGCTAAATCCTTTCAGAAAGATATAGGTAAAGTCTTTAAGCAGGGCAAATTCCCCCAAGCCGACTCCCCTGATGCGGTGAAAACCTTGCTAACGGTGGATCCCTTAACCAGCTTGCAAGTACCTCCTTGGCAGGACAATCATCTTAATATGCTATTGGAAGAGCTCTATCGCTTGGGCAAAGACTATTTTGGTAATACCAGCTTTGTGGAGGGTATTAATGAAATACTCCAAGATCTGCCCTCAAGCGATCGCAGTCAGTTTTTAAGTTGGTTAAATCAATCTTCTGGTGGCAAAGAGTGGGCCAATGGCTAAAGAAAAGAAAGAATTGAATTGTACGTTGACCCAGGATCGAGACCACAGCCAAAACTCCTATTTCGATGCCTTCACAAATAGGTAAGCTGGAAATCCCAGTCAGCCTGGAATTGGCATTATCCATATAATGAAAAGCTAGTTATGCCTTTTAGAAGAAGCCTATTAGAAGAAGCATATGAGTAGTCCTTCAGAAAAGTCCTCTACTTCTCAATCCTTGCTATCAGCTCAGACTGTTGTCATAACTGGAATTGTCTGGGGTGTAGTAGCACTACTGTTTTTTTTGTTATTTAGCGTTCCTTTGCCAGGAGAAGAGTTACCTTTGTGGTATTCTATTGGCACTTATGTATTTGAACTAGGAGCATTCCTAGTAGCGTCGGTGGTCTGTTTTAGAAATTGGCAAAGCCCCCAAATGGTCAGCGGACGTAATGTCTGGCTGTTTATTGGTTTGGGAATGTTTTGTTATTTCCTCGCCGGGGTGATATTTGGTTTTTGGGAATTGTTGTGGGAATTAGATCCTGATGTCTCCCTAGCAGATGTCTTTTATATTGCCTCGTACATCTTTCTCGGATGGGGCATGACTTTAGCAGTGACTTCCAAACGACTAAATTTAGAACTTTGGCAGTGGGGAGTTTTAAGTGGAGTAGCTGTGGCTGGGATCCTATTTGGTATTTGGATAGCTTCTCCGACGTTTTTTGGACTGCTACCAGCATCCGAACCCGCACCCATAGAGGTAGCATCCCCAGAAGCGGCGATGGCCAACGCCCATAAGCTCGACAATTCAGATTCTCAAACAACAGCAGTTTTGCGAGAGGCCACTGTTAATAAAACTGCTGAAGAAGAGGAAGAGGAAGAGGAAGAGGAAGAGTCTGAATCCTTGGCCCCGGCTTTGATAGAACAAATCGATGATACCCTAGAGCCCTTTGCTTATGGGGTCAATTTGTTTTACATTATTGCTGATGTTTTCTTGCTGATCGTTGCTACAGCATTGCTTTTGGCTTTCTGGGGCGGACGTTTTTCTCAGTCTTGGCGGATGATTGCTGCTGCTACATTTTCCCTTTACATAGCGGATATGTATTTTAAGTGGGCAGATGCTCAGGCTGAGGGAGCTTATGAAAGCGGCGCTCTGTTGGAAGTGTTTTTTGTGTTCACAGCCATACTGTTCGCTATTGGTGCAGTGCTGGAATATGACATCTCTACCCGTTCTCGTCAAAGCAGACGCAGGCGGGGCGCTTCTTAAAAATTTGGCTCGTAGCAAGCTAAAATCTTTATTAGCCAGGGGAAGCGAAAATCGGTCGGATACCCCCGCTCGGTCGATATTCTCCTGGTTTCGATTGAAATAAATATTTTTACAACAACCTACAAGGATGACGGCTACAAAACTTTCAGATGCTCAAAAACAGGAAATTATCGAGCTATATCGAGAAACGGAGGAAAATACTGTAACTCTGGCAGACCGCTATGGGGTAAGTAGTTCTACTGTTAGACGCATCCTCCAAGGGGCTATCCCAGTGGATGAATATAAAGCTTTGGTCCAGCAAAAGCAAAAGCGATCGCACAGTCAGTCCCAAAAAAGTGATTCGGCCTCGGCCCGGGATGAGGATGAGGAAGAATTTCCAATTCCTAGTCCCAGAAGACGCAAGAGAGCTTCATCCGTTCTTGAGTCAGAGGAAGAGGAAGATGAAGATGAAGAGGAAGAAGATGAGGATGCCTCTGAGGAAAACTACGATTTGCCAAAAAGGGATTTAGAAGAATTGCTGGAGCTTGGGGAGCCACTGGACGAGTTTGATGAGGAAGAAGCGGAAGATTTAGAAGATTTTGCTGGGGATGAATTGGAGGAAGATGAGGAATTGGAGGATGAATTGGACGTTCCTTATACTCTCTCTGTCCAACCTTCTTTTCAAACTAAAGTCCAAGTTTTACCTCTTTCTGAAGCTGTAATTCCTAAAATCTGTTATTTGGTGGTAGATCGTTCTACGGAATTGGTCACTCCTCCACTTATGGCTTTTGGCGAATTGGGACAAATTCCGGCTGAAGAATCTCAGGAAAAAACTTTGCCAGTTTTTGACAATCATCGGGTGGCAAAGCGCTTTTCTGCTCGCAACCAGCGAGTTTTAAAGGTGCCGGATGGAAAGATGTTGAAACAAACTTCTTCTTATTTACAAGCTAAGGGTATTAGCAGGTTGTTAATTGACGGACAAGTTTATCGATTTTAGCTTATAAAAATAGCGAGCAAGATGCTCGCTTTCTTTTTTCTCGTTTTCTTGGAAATGGGAAAAAATTAACCACTAACAAAAGCTGAGTTTAAACATCCCCTTGCTGGTGGCTTTTTTGCTGCTTTTTAGAATCTTTAGAAAATAAAAGAGGTAGCAAAATAGCCGCAACGATCGCTCCTATAGAAAAACTAAAAGCTAATATTACTCCTATGGGTAGTGGAATGGATTGCTGATTGAAAAAGTTTAAAGAAATTTGAGTGGCATTTTGCACGGAAAGGATAGCGAGCGTGCTTGCCAAAAGACCTACTATTAAACTGGTTAAAATTGGTGCGATAACTTTCATGGGTAATTGGTAATAGTTCGATTTATTGAAAATTGAAGGCAGATATAGCTAGAAAACCCCATCCTACGATAAAAGCTGCGCCGCCGATGGGTGTAATCGCTCCCAACCATTTAATATTTGTTAAACTTAAGGCATATAAACTGCCGGAAAAAATAATTATGCCCGCTATAAAAGCATAACCGGAAGCCCCTAAAAACTTGGGTGAAAATTTTTCTTGCTCTAATAACAAGGCTACTAGCAATAAAGCTAGGGCGTGGTACATTTGATAGCGGGTTACCAAAATTTCTCAAAAATTTCTAGGGAGCGATCGCTCAAACTACCTTTTAAAGCATGAGAAGCAAATGCTCCTGCGGCTACAGCTAAACCACCTAAAATAGAGGCGATCGCTAAAAAAAATTGACTCATAATTTTTGGGAATTGGGAATTGGGAATAGCTATCCCAATATTCCCACAAAAAGCTAAATTTACTACCGAACTGCTTCTAAAAGGCGACAAAAATAGAAGCTGGTACTGATACTAGCTTGACGATTTATAGAAAAACCCTGACTTTCCAGAATTTTAACAATATCTGTTTCGCGATGCTGGTAAGCGCGAGTAGTTTTGCTCGGTCCTGGAAACAACTCTCCCACCTTTTTCAACAAACTTAAATATAAAGTTTTGGGGGCAAAACTAAGAATTACCCGAGACTGAGCCAAAGAACACAAATGAGAAATCATTTCCTCAGCTTTTTCCTGGGGATAATGAATCAAAACATCCAAACAAATAACCGTGTGAAAGCTGCCGTTCAAAGTTTCTAAATCTTGGGCGGCAAAGCTAAAATTATCGGTTTTAATTAAAGTGTTTTTAGCTCGTTCGTAGGCTTCTGCCACCATTTTTTCCGAGATGTCGCTGCCGAGAACTCTGGCTCCGCCATGGGCCAAGGGAATGCTGAGACTGCCGACACCGCAGCCGGCATCGCAAACGGACAAACCGGATAAATTGCCATCGGCCTGCAACCAGTTTAGCACCGTATCGACGGTTTGCTGATGTCCCTTGCGGATATCCAGTTGGACTTTATTAACTTGGCCGTCGCCATAGATTCGCCGCCAGCGATCGAAGCCAGTGGAATTAAAATACTGCGTAACAATGGTTTTGTCGTCTACCGCGCCCATCTAATCTATCTGTCCCAAATTAAGCGATGTTCTAGAGTTTAACTTTATCATTTTCTTGGGGCGTTTTTGGCTGCTAGACAGCCTCAAACGACCTTGCAGATAACGAGACTAAATTTATTGAAGGCCAAAATTATTAGAAATTTAGATTTCATGGGACAATCGAACAAAAAGAACAAAAAAAGGTGTTTTTTTCTACTGGTTGGTTTTTTAGGGTTTTTGAGTTTTCCTCACAGGTCTGCCCTGGCCCAAAGCTTAAAGGTGGGGGTGGCAGGTTCGGCACCTTTTGTCATCGAAGAAGGAGGTATCACTGGGGGTATAAGCGTGGAAATTTGGCAAAAAATTGCTGCTGAGGAAAAACTCGAATACGAACTAATTCCCCAAGAGAGCGTGGCCGCTTCTATCGAAGCTATTAATACAGGCCAATTAGATTTTGCGATCGGGTCCGTTAGCATTACTTCCGATCGCCTCCAACAGGTTAAGTTCACTCAGCCTTTTTTTGTGGCAGAGATTGGCCTTTTACTTCCGAGTAAGCCCCCGAGTTTCTGGGACCGCATTCAACCTTTTTTTGGGCTGGCTTTTATTTCTTCCGTGGCCTTACTGGTGGCCTGCGTGTTTGTGGTGGGGAATCTGTTGTGGTTGGCCGAAAGGCGTCGCAATGGGGAACAGTTTCCGGCGAGTTACTGGCGAGGGGTTGGTAATGGAATGTGGTGGGCAATAGTTACTTTGACTACGGTGGGTTACGGCGATCGCGCCCCAATCACCAAAAGCGGAAGGGCGATCGCGAGCGTTTGGATGATAATCGCTACAGTTACTCTTTCTTCTCTCACCGCAGGTATCGCTACTACTTTAACTCTTTCTTTGTCTAACCAAGGTTTTGAAAGATTCGCGCAACCGCAAGATATTAACGGGGCATCTATAGGGGTGGTAACTGATACCACAGGAGAAAGATGGGCACAAGAATATGGAGCTAACTTAAGCCTAACTAATACTTTAGAAGAGGCGATCGAGCTTTTGATAGAAAATCGAGTGGATGGAGTAGTTTTCGATGCTCCAGCTCTTAAATATTATTTGCACCAACATCCAAAAAAGGGTTTGAGACTAGCTGACTTTTATTTTGCTAGAGAAAATTACGGTTTTATGTTCCCAAATAACAGTCCTTTATTAGAACGATTTAACGTAGCGCTAGTGGAACTTCAGGAACGAGGGATTATTGCTGATATTGAAGCCAAACATTTAGAAACAGACTAGATAGTTCGTAGTAATCGCGTTAGTGATTCTAGCAGCGATCGCTACCAACCTTTTTAGATAAAATTATGAAGGTCTATCCATTCTAACACGCGATTCCAAGCCCACCAGATATCGGCATCTTTTGCTCCTCGCTGACCGCGTTTGCTACTAATATAACCAACGTGACCGCCATAACGAGTGGAGAGCAAATCTATTTGCTCGTTCTCTCTACAAATAGCTTGTAACTCCGAAACTAGAGTCGGATCGAAAAGAGGATCGTCTTCGGCATAAACAATCAAAGTTCGCGTATTTAAGTTAGGTAAAAAATAGATAGGGCTCGTGGCGTTATAATAAGCCTCCACCGTGGGGAAACCCAAACGAGGGATAACCAGTTCGCGATCGAAACCACGGATGCTGTTAGCGCGGGCGATCGCTTCTAGATCGAAAACTCCGGGATGGGCGTTATAGAGTTCGTAAGCTAACTTTTTCAAGCTTTTCGCGATCGCCCTTTCCAAATACCGACCGATGGGGTGGCGTTCCAAATATTCGAGAGACCTGTTAGACTCCAAACTGGGACAAATTACCGCAACTCCGGCAATATCGCTCTCTTGCAATCCCATTTCCCGAGCTTCTTGGGGGAGAGACTGGGCAGATTTCCCACCCCAGAGAGCTAGCTGCCCCCCCAGGGAAAATCCTGCAAACCAGAAATTAGGGGGGCAACCCATCGCTTTTGCTTTGGCAGCGATACAAACAAAATCGTCTCCTTCGTACAAACCGTCGGAGGTTAAAGTGGGGGATAGCAAAGCTGTTTTTCCGTGAGCCCGCCAGTCAAAGAGGACCACTGCATAACCAAGGGAATATGCTTTGCGAGCTAATACTTTTAAATAGAATTGATTCTCTAAGGTGCCAGTAATGCCGTAGGTTGCGACTATAGTACCCCGGGGGTTTTCGGGAATGGCGATCGCGCCAAATATCGGTACGTCGTTCGCTCCTGTAAATATTGTTTCTCTGTAAGTTGGTTCTGGGAGAGCGATAGTTTTCTCCCAAGAGGAGGACAGGGAAAGGGCGGTATAGAGGGTCATCGCCGTACCGTTTTTGAGAAAGGTAGGAGGACTGTAGGATAGATTCTGCATAGATTTAACCGGGGTTGATTGAGTATTGAGTTTTATTAAGTTTTTTAGTTTAACATAAATTGGTGTTGCTGGCAAAGGTTTATTTTCAGTTACGGTAACTATTGTAAGACGTGCGTTGTAGTAGCGCTACTGGCGCTACTACAACGCGCAACGAAAACCGGCGAAAATCTCTCTCACTTCAGGATTATACCAATTGCGGAAACTACACCGCAAGGCCCACGGTCGAGTCGTCCAACTCCCACCTTTTAACACGCGATGTTTGTCGTCGAAATAAGCTTGGGAATAACCGCGATAGGGGAAAAACTCGAACCCGGCGTAACCATCAAAGCAACTGGCAGTCCACTCCCAAACGTTCCCTAACATCTCCTGGCAACCGGATGGGCTTGCCCCCAAAGGAAAAGAACCTACGGTCGTCGTTCCTCCAAAAGCGCGATCGCAATTGCACTTATTACGATCCGGTTCGGTCTCTCCCCAAGGATAAATCCTTTTAATTCCCGTCGCAGCATCCCAACTGGCAGCTTTCTCCCATTCCGCTTCGGTGGGGAGTCGCTTGCCGACAAAGTTACAATACGCCTCGGCCTCGTACCAACTGACCCCGCAAACTGGATGCAGGCTCTCCGCTAGTTCTTTCCGCCAATACAGGGGGGCATCTACCGGGTTAGCTTGCAACCACGCCCAACCTGCCGGCGACCACCAGGGGCGATCGCTATATCCGCCGGCTTCCATAAACCGACGATATTCGGCGCAAGTCACCGGGTAAGGTTCTATAAAATAAGTATCCAGATAAACCCGGTGGGGCGATCGCTCGTTATCCAGAGCTATAACAGAGTCGCAACCCATCTCGAACTCCCCCGCAGGAATTTCCAATGCTTCTGCGTCGGTCGAGAAACCCGGTTTTTTGGAAAAACCGGGTTTCTGGGATAGGGAAAAACCGGGTTTCTGGGATAGGGAAAAACCGGGTTTCTGGGATAGGGAAAAA
>CAZUCT010000176.1:8699-15573 GCA_964619285.1 uncultured bacterium
CCGGGTTTCTGGGATGCTAAGGGAGCGATCGGCAGCTCGCGGCGACCCCCAAACTGCTGCATTGCCAGCACCAAAGCAATAGTTTCGCAGTGTTGGCTTTCGTGTTGGAGGAGAAACCACCACAAACGCTCTTGCTCTTCTATAGGTGCCGTTTCTAAATAAAAAAAGACCTTACTTCTCACCAATTCCAGATATTCCAGAATCTCTACTAGGGACGGCAGTTTCCTCCTCTTTTCTTTTGCCAAACCGTCGGCAGCCCAAAATTGATGCATTTTGGGAAACAGTGGCGGCATCCCTGCCAATTTTTCCAGCAACCACAGGGCTTCCGTATAGCCGATATGCCCCAAATGCCAACCTATAGGACTGAAGTCGGGATGGGGTTGAGCGCTGAGGGTGGCATAGTTGATGTTAGCGAACATCTGGAGAGTGCCTTGACGGCACTTTTCCATCAAACTACGCATTTGGAGTTGTTTGGGGTTCATAGATTATCGATTGTTGGGTTTTGTTGTTGCGGAAACAGACCTATTGTCTCAGAAACCCGGTTTTTTGGAAAAACCGGGTTTCTTGACGGTGAAGGTGCGCGGTGCGCGCACTACTAGCGCAGCACAGCTAAAATGGTGGGTATTTTCTCTTCATACTCATACTCTTACTCTTACTCTTACTCAAAGAAAAAACTCTTTTTTTGAGTGTGAGTCATGAGTGTGAATCATGAGTTACCCACACTTTTAACAGGGAAGCACTACTACAGGCTGTCGATGCGAACATCGTGGTTTTTGCCGACTGCAATCATACTCTGTTCCGGGCAAAGGTTCCACTTGCCCTCGAAGAGGGGCTCGGAAGCGATGATAACTGCTTCGGGGAAGTTGGGGTCGTCTTCGAGCCAGTAAAGCGTCGGCGGGCTCGCGTCTTTGGCAAAGCGGGTGGCTATTAGCTGATGTCCGTCGGTGATGACCGTGTTGGCTAGGAATTTGACCTGGTGGAGGGTAGCGAGTTCGGTTAATACTTTTAGGGCGGTTAGTATAGCTGTTTTGAGGTCGTTATTAGGGTTTGCCGTTAGTTCGTCTATTAATAAACCGAAGATATGTTCCGAGTCCGTACTGCCTTTTACAGTTTCGTAAGCGATGTCTTGGAAGCGCGATCGCAACGGTCGATACAGACTATTGCGAAAGTTATCTATATATCCGTTATGACTAAACATTATTTTTTTGTAAGTAAAAGGCTGGCAGTTACTTAAATCTACAGATTGACCTGGAGTAGCACTCCTAACATATCCTAATATTGTACCTGAGTTTATATAGCGAGCTAGTTGAGGAAGATTAATATCGCTCCAAATAGGTTGGATATTTCTATAAGTAAATGGTTCGGTTTTTTCTTGGGGATGATACCAACCAATGCCAAAGCCATCAGCGTTGAGGATGGCCTCTTTCATTTCCCGAGGTTTATAACTTTGGACGATGAGGGAATGCTCTGGCTGACAAACCAGGCGATCGAGTTGAACGGTGGGGCCAAGGTAGCCTAGCAAACGACACATTTAGATTTTAGATTTTAATTTTTCTCTGTGCAATCCCAATCTTATTAGACTTCGCCGCAGAAGTCAGGCAAAAGGCAAAAGGCAAGAGGCAAGAGGCAAGAGGTAAGAAATTTTGGATGCACGTCAATTTTGAAGCGAACCAATAACTTGCCGCTTTTTGGTAATGGGTAATAGGTAATGGGTAATGGGCATTTATCCCCAAAATCTCAAATAGTCCTCTTTTTACTTGCACTGACTTGCTCCCGAAATTTTCAAGAAAAATGGACTAAAAAAAATGGTCTGCTTGACAATCAAAGGAACCTTAGAATAAACTTCCCTGTCAAATGACACTAGATTCTGTATAGATGACGCGGCCTCGAAGCAGAAAGCTTCGGGGCTTTCCTATTTCTAGTACAACCGCTTTAAAAAAAATAATTTTCATCCCAATAACCTTTTAATCTTAGCAGCCAAATCCTCAAAAGCAACTGCTACCTGTTCCCCGCTCTGCAAATCCTTCAAACCGCATTGTTTCGACGCGGCCTCTTCTGAACCAATAATAACGCAAAAGCGAATGCCCCGCTTATCCGCCTGCTGTAATTGTTTGCCCACTCCTTTTCCTTCAAAGCTGGTAACGGTATTAATTCCCTCCCGCCGCAACTTCTGGGAGACTTCTAAATAAAGGGGCATTAAATCTTCTTGCATATTGACTACCATCACCTCTGCGGGAGTGGGAGGAAAAGGTTTAAGTATTTCCGCTTTTAATAAGCGACTCATCAACCGCGTCAAACCAATAGAAATACCTACTCCCGGCATTTTTTCGCCCAGAAACATACCCACCAATTCTTCATATCTGCCCCCAGAACAAATACTGCCCAATGCTTCGTGTCCGAGTAAAGTTGTTTCGTAAACGGTACCCGTGTAATAATCTAAGCCTCTGGCAATTGATAAATCGATACAAAAACGCTTTTCGGAAACTCCTAAATTTTTGACTCCAGCGGTTACGGTTTCTAATTCTGAAATGCCCGTTTTTAATAGTTCGGTATTTTCCAGATTTTCGCTAGTTTCTTTGAGATTTGCCAGCACTTCAGCCACCGAACCGTCTATTTTTGTAAAGGCTAAAACTCGTTCTATTTGAGTGTCCGATAAACCTGTTTCGCCCAGGGCTTTTTTGACTTTTGCTTCGCCGATTTTTTCCGCAGCGTCGATTATTCTGATACAAGGAACGATTTTTTCTGGTTCCACAGCGATGGCCCCAAAGAAACCGGAAAGCACTTTGCGATTATTAATTCTAATCAGAAAATCGCCAATCTCAATCGCATCAAAAATCTCGGCAATAATTGCAGGAATTTGAGCGTCGTAAAGCAAGCTTAATTTCCCTCTGCCAACTACATCAATATCGCACTGTCGGAACTGCCGATAGCGACCATCTTTTGCCCTTTCTCCCCGAAATACCACATCCATTTGATAGCGGGCAAAAGGAAATTGTAGGTCGTTTAAATGGCGAGCTATATAAGCAGCTAAAGGAACGGTTTGGTCGAATTTCAAAGCCCTTTCTTCCGAACCGGAATCTCCCGCGACTTCTTTTTCTGCCTGTCTGTTTGGCGGCAGAATTGGTGTTAGGCCGTAAACGATATTATCTCCTTGATTTCCTTTAGCTTGGAGAACTTCCAAACGTTCCACCGCCGGGGTTTCTATAGGGGTGTAACCGTAGCGTTCGAACACTTGGCGAATGGTATCCATTAAATATATTTCTAAGCGTTTTTCTCCTGGAATCAATTCGGGAAAACCGCTGGGACAGGAATAATTTATTTTGTCTGATTTTGCCATAATCTGCTAATTGTTAATTGCTAATTGTCCATGGTTAATTGTTAATTGTTGGTTTTTGACAATTAACAATTAACAATTTTACTTTTTCTTACCGCCACCGAACAAACCGCCGAGGAAGCCGCCGCCTCCTTTATCCGATTTACCTTTTTTAGCTGAATTTTTGCCTTGACTTCCAGCTTTTTCTAACTGTTTTTGGACTTCTAAAGCTTTTGGTTCTTTCGGATTGATAGACAAGGCTTTTTTCGCTTCTATTTTCGCCATTGTCCCCTGATTTTGCTGCAAGTAACAGTAGGCTAATAAAGCATGAGCGCGACTGTGATTGGGGTCTTGTTTGATAGCTTCTTTTAATTCCAAAGTTGCCTTAGAGTAATTATTACTAGCTATCAAACTTTCGGCGCGATCGCAATCTTGTTCTACTAAAGCACTTTTGCCTATCGATCGCGCCGGAGCGGAAGGTTTCTTCTTATCTGTAGGACTTTTTTTATCTGCAGTTGGTTTTGGCGCAGCAGTAGGTGCGCTTGCTCCAAATTTAGATTTTTTGCGCAGCAAATAAGCTAAATTTAATTCGCTCAATTCCTCAATTATTTCTAAAGTTCGAGCCAGGGTTTCGTACTGCTCTTTAGCTAACTCGCTAACTGCTGAATTATAAGCCTCTTGGTAATTGCCGCTGGTAGCTACTTGTCTGGCTGCTTCAGTAGATAACTCAGTCTTATTGTTATCTTCTGCTAACCGCTTTTGTAGGCTTGTTAAAATGACAAAATATTCCGCTCTGGCACTCTCTTTAGAAAACTTGTCATAAGCCGGGCTTACCAATTTTGATAATAATTGATTGGCCAATTTTTTTTCTTCAGCTTCAAAAGGACAAGTATCTGGATGTAACCGACGGGCAATCTTCATGTAGCGCTTGCGGATGTCATTAAATTCTGCATCGATGGGTACTCCCAAAATTGCATTCTGGTCGGTAAAATCAAACTTAAATAATCCGTTTTTAAATTCAAAAGACATAGCACTAATTCTCCTGTCTAAAGTAGGCTGCGCATCTAAATTAAAATTCTATTAATGGTTAATTCTAAAGAACATACAATTAACCATTAGCGATTGACAATTGACAACAGTAGAATGCACCCCGATCGCCCGCCCCACCCGATACTCAACTGTTGCCAGTCCCTTCCTTACTCGGCCAAGAAGGCAAAGGAGGAGTGTTGACCAATGCCTCCCTGAGGCGATCGTGCAATTTAGCATTAGAGGCCAAGAGGCGGCCAGACTTAATTTGCAAAGGGCTGCCGTCGTAGGCAGTGACCTTACCCCCCGCTTCTTCTAATATTATGACACCAGCGGCCAAATCCCAAGGCGACAATCCCCGTTCCCAATAACCATCGAACCGACCGCAGGCCACAAAACAGAGGTCGAGAGCGGCAGAGCCCAACCTACGGACGCCTTGACTTAAATGGCACATATAACAAAATTCGGCGTAGTTATTGTCGGGAGTTTCGCGGCGATCGTAGGCAAAACCGGTTACTAGCAAGCTTCTCTCCACGGAGGTTGTCTGAGAAACCTCGATAGGTTGTCGGTTGAGAGTCGCCCCATGACCTTTAGCAGCTCTAAACAGTTCGTTGCTCAAAGGATTAAATACTGCTCCTACTTGTGGCACTCCGTCAATTAACAGCGCCACCGAACAGGCCGAGATGGGCAGTTGGTGGGTGTAGTTAGTCGTGCCGTCTAGGGGGTCGATGGCCCACAGATATTTACTGCTAGTATCTCCCAATTCTCCAGATTCTTCGGTGAGAAGCCCGTGGTCTGGCAGATGCCCCTGGATAATTTCTACTATGGCAGCTTCAGCACCTTTATCTGCTTCGGTGACTAAATTCCCAGGGGAACCTTTTTCCTGAATGTCTTCTAACTTGCCCCAGTACGACAAAAGCACCGCTCCTCCAGCGAGAGCCGCTTCGGTGGCTATGTCTAAAAATGTTTGCAGTTGGTCGCTCATATCTAATTAACTATTAACAATTGACCATTGATGATTGACAATTTATCTTTGTTGGCGGCGAAATTCCCTGGGACTTATCCGCATGGGTTGTTCTGGGTTCCAAATTCCTTTTCCCATGAGGCGGGCCCATTCTTGGGCGTTGGCGAGACGATCGCTGTATTTGGTGTTGGGGACTTTTTCTGAAGCTAGGACGTAACCTTGTTCGACTAGCTCTTCGTTTACCAGGGTTCGATCTTCCCAGATGTATCCCAAGAGGCGATCGAAACTGTCTTTTTGTTGGGCATCAAATTCTAATAATACTTCTCGTCCCAGGGTCAGTTTTTCTAACTCGGTTTTAGCTTCAACTCCCCAGGGTTGTTGTTTGAGGTCTGGTGCGTCGATGCCGATGAGTCTGACTGGTTGTAAGATTGGGACTGGGTTGAAATTATCGACAATTTCTATGCTTTGACCGCTAATTACTCTTTCCACTTTGACCGATCGCCCTTGGGGCATTTCTGGTTCTTGACAGCTAGCGATAAACAGGCAGGCAGCGATCGCTCCTATCAGTCTTCCGATCCTTTTTTTCTTAGTCCTCATCGATGGGCAGCCCTCTTTTGATTTTGCCTTTACCGAAGTAACGGCCAAATTGGAGTTCGTACACTTCGTCTTCGTCTTGGGTTTCTACTACTAGGTTTGAACGAGGATAGCTGACGCAGAGTAGCGCATAACCTTGTTTTTGTAGTTCCAGAGATAGTCCCATTGCTTCTGGTTGGTAGATATCTCCAGAAATCACTCGAACCGCGCAGGTGGTACAGGCCCCATTCCGACAGGAGAAGGGTAGTTCCGTTCCTTGATTTTCCAGGCTGTGGAGGATGTAGTTGTCTTCCGGGACGGTTCGGGTGTGGTAGGTGTCCGTGCGGCGATCGTGTATCTTTATTTGATATTCTTTGACCATAATAGATTTTAGATTTATAGAGATTAACTTAGTGGGACTTTCCTAGAAAGTCAATCAAGTATTGTCAGAAACCCGGTTTTTCTAACAATACCTTCGCCAGCATCGAGATTTAAGAAACCGGGTTTTTTCAAAAAACTCGGTTTCTCGCGGGGGAGGAACGCCATTTTCTTGTAGGTATTTTTATTTTGGCGAAGGTATTGTCTAAAAAACTGGGTTTCTCAGTCGGTTCTCTAGAATAACGATTTTCGAGCCCGAAAAGAGCTAAGGGGGCCAAAAATTACCGAAAAAATTTTTTTGCCGAAAAGGGTTGTCAAATCGCAATACTTCTGCTAGGATAGTTTACTTGTGGATAACAATTAAATAATTTAAGTCCCCTGGAGAGGTGGCCGAGTGGTTGAAGGCGCAGCACTGGAAATGCTGTTTAGTGGCAACGCTAACGAGGGTTCGAATCCCTCCCTCTCCGTTGGTTTTATTATATGTTGGAGAAGGTTAACCCAGAAACCCGGTTTTTTGAAAAAACCGGGTTTCTTAATTCTTATTTTAGTTTCAACTATTCAAACCATTTTGATACTCTGCGTGCTAAAGCAGCGCAGATTCTTAATTCATCCAAAACTGA
>CAZUCT010000177.1:0-13266 GCA_964619285.1 uncultured bacterium
TTCTGGCCCCACTATCCAAGGTCGAAACCCGGTTTTTTGCCAACCGGGTTTCTGGGTACGCTAAAACCGGCATATTACAAGCTGAAAGACCTAAGAAACCGGGTTTTTTGGAAAAACCCGGTTTCTGCTGGGGCCAAAAGCGCGAAGGCGTTGCCTTGCGGATGCAACATCGCTCAAAAAATGGCGAAGGTATTGTTGAAAAAACCTGGTTTCTTAGTTTAAAATTGAGATAGAAAAGTAGGTTGGGTGGAACGAAGTGGAACCCAACATCTTCGTTCCACCCAACCTACAAAAAAATGGCGAAGGTATTGGTTAAAATCTGGTTTAAGCTGTTATGCATTTAAACTGCTCATTTGAAATGCTGAAACCCCTGACAGGCTTACTGTTACCTAGAAATTTAGATGCTGAACAGCTTATTATTGAAAATGCGTTACTAAAGAATTGTTAACCTATTAGCGATGAGCGAGGATTCAATTAAAATTGTTATCTGGATAGGGTCTTCAAAAGACGAACTTTTAGAATTTCCAGAAGATGTTATAGATGAAGTGGGTTACGTTCTTTATCTAGTGCAAATAAATCAAAACCATCCTCATATTAAACCTTTAAAAGGGCTTAATGGGGTTTGGGAAATTAGAAGTAACGATCGCGGGGATGCTTATAGAACTGTTTATGCTATCAACATTGATGATGCGCTTTACGTTCTTCATGCTTTTAAGAAAAAATCTAAAAGCGGTATTAAAACACCACAACAAACTATAGACTTAATCAAACAGCGTTTGAAAAGAGCAATAGAAGTTTCTAAAAAAAGAAAAAATAATCATAATTAAATTGGGTACAAATGTCAGAATATTTGATTAGTTCCGGGAACGTTTTTCAAGATTTAGCTTTTCCTAACGCCGAAGAAAAGTTTGCCAAGGTAAAATTAGCTTCTGCAATTTATGATGCCATGGAAAAACAGGAGCTATCGAAAGAAGAAATTTTGGCGATGTTGGGAATCAATGCTGAGGAATTAGAGAATTTAATTAACGGTCGCTTAAAAAGTTTTTCTCTTGAAAAACTCTTTTCTTTTTTGCTTGCTTTGGGACACAATTTAGAAATTGTGGTGACTCCTAAATCTACGGGGGAAAGTAAAGGGGCGATCGCTGTAGTTTATAATGGTTTGTAGTAACGATAAGAAACCGTCAGCACCCCGATCTAAAGAAGCGGGGCTTCCGGCCTCGTTAATTTAGATACGCTGACCAGGCTAAGTCCCCAGAGGACTACGTTATCGGTGGATTAATTGGGTTGCTTGGCAATCCCTGAAGCGATCGCCTCCTCGTCCCCTCTATAATAGAAAGGTTGTCAATAAATCACAGGAGAAAATCATGGGCCGTAAGTGTCAGCTAACTGAGAAGAAGGCCAATAATGGTTTTGCAGTGTCCCACTCTCATATCCGTACCCATAAAGTCCAACAGGCTAACCTACAGTGGAAGAGGGTATGGTGGCCCCAGGGCAAGCGTTGGGTAAAACTGCGACTTTCTACAAAGGCCATTAAGACTCTGGAACGGAAGGGGTTGCAGGCGATGGCCAAGGAAGCGGGTATCGATTTGAATCGCTATTAATATTAGTTTTTGGGCCCAAAAAACCCGGTTTCTCGCAGAAATCGGGTTTTTCAATTTATGGTGCATAATTAATAGGTAGATTGACAAAATTTAGGAACTTTGAACGCAGCATATAAGTTAAAAACACCAATCTTTTTAGTGGGCTGTCCTCGTTCGGGAACTACTCTCTTACAACAAATTTTGGACGCTCATTCTCGGGTTGCTATTACTCCAGAAACCCACTTTATGAAAAGGTTTTGGTTAAACCGAAAACGGTACGGCAATTTAGCTGAGGATGCTAATTATTACAGATTAATTGACGAGATAATCGCTATGCCGGAATTTGAAGAAATGCAGTTAGAACGACAGCATTTTCGGGAAAGAGCTTTAGAAATAGAGAGGAGCTATGCTAGGGTTTTCGGTTTGCTTTTAGAGCAGTTTGGCGAGCTACAAAAAGTGGAAATAGTAGGGGAAAAAACACCCCACCATTTGAAGTTTTTACCTACTATTAAAGAGTTTTTTCCTGCGGCCCGTTTTATTAATATAGTTAGAGATCCGAGGGCGGTTGTTAATTCTTGGCGATCGGTTCCTTGGTCCACTGGCAGCGTTGGAGGCGATGCTAATATTTGGCGTCGAGATATGGGTATTATTAGAGAGTCTCCACCGGAGATTAAATCTGTTCTTTTAACCATACATTACGAAGAATTGGTTCGCTCCCCTGGGGACGTTTTACGTCAAGTTTGTAGTTTTATTGGGGTTGATTTTCAGGAGGCTATTTTGGAATTTTACAAACAAGATAGCTTCTCGGTTAATGTGGAACGAGAACCTTGGAAAGCTAATGTTAAAACTGCTCTTAACCCGGCATCGATATCTCGCTGGAAAACGGAACTTTCCGAGTCGATGGTTAGGGAAATCGAGGGTATAGTTTGGCCGGAAATGAGACGGTTGGGGTATCAAACGGTAAGTCAAGAAGGGCATTTGTTATTAACTGAAGCGAGGCGGCAATTTAAACTTTTGGGGCGCAATGTCAAACAAAAAGTTAAATCTATTTTGAAAAAATAAGGCTTTATGAAAATAGGATATTTACATCTTGGCATTCCTCAAAAGGGCGAAAGCGGTGTCACTCGCTACGGTCGTTTAATCTGCGCCGAGGCTAAAAAAAATCAAGATTTAGAAATAATAGAAGCTCGGGTTACTTTAACAAAAAAAGCACAAGAAGATAGAGTTTTGTTAGCTGAAGCTGCTAACAAACTGTCTGAAGCTGACTTGGTTCACGTTCAGTTTAGCAAGCATATTTGGGGTGGAGGTTGGCATCAGTTAAGCAATCTTCGGGCTTTTTTTAATTGTTGTCGGGTGCCGGTTGTGGCGACGGTTCACGATGCTTTGCCGGCTACTTATCCACCTTACGGAATTATAGAGGCTTGGAAGCAAGAAAGCTATCGGCAAAGAGAGTATTCTAATTTTAAAAAGTTAGCTATTAAGAGTACCCTTGTTAATCTTTGGCAGAATTATTTGCCGGATGCCAAGGCGGTGCGGTTTTTATCCAGTAAAGCGCAAACAATAATTACTTGTACCCAGGAAGAAGCTAGAAGGTTGCATCATTTAGTTGAGAGAAAAAAGTCGATAGTTATTCCCCATTTTGTCGAACAAAGAGATGCGAAGATTACTCCTGAAGTTGCTAGAGTTAGTTTGGGTTTGGAGGGTTTTAAAGTTGTGACTTTGCAAGGTTTTATTGTGGGTCGTAAAGGTCACAAGTTGTTGATAGAGGCCTTGGCTAAATTACCTCCAGATATTAAGGTTATTTTTGCTGGTGGAACTGCGCCTAATACTCAAAAGCTGTTGGAGGATTTGTTAAAATTGGCAGAGGCTAAGGGGGTGCGGGAAAGATTGGTGGTAACTGGTTATTTGTCTGATGAGGATTTGGAACGGTGTTTAATGGCTTCTCATTTGGCTGTTTGCCCCTTTGAGGTTATTTCTGCTTCTGGTTCTTTGTCAACTTGGATTTCTTTGGCCCGTCCGATTTTAGCTTCGGACATTCCGCAAATTGAGGAATATAATACAATAGAACCGGGTGCAATTAAGATTTTTAATCCTTACACTGCGGAGGCTTTGGCGGAGGCTATTCAGGAAATTCTTGCTAAGTCCAAAGATGGGGAGGAACCTGCGGTGGCTTCTTTGCGAGAAAAACTTTCTATGCCTGCTATTTTTGAGCAACATTTAAGGCATTATAAAGATTTGGTGAAAATGCCGGATGATGTGTGAGTAAGGAAACTAAAATTAAACACTTTATTAGTAAGAATTAGGTTAACTTATGGAAACTGCAAATCAAGTGCCGATCGCTTCTTCTAAACCAGAATTAGATCGACCTCCTATTTTTATTTTGGGAGTGCCTAGATCTGGTACTACTTTGCTGCGGATGATGATGGACTCTCATCCAGAAATTATGTGCGGGCCGGAGGCTCATTGGATTACCAATCAAGAAGTGGGTTGGGCGCCTAGCTTGCGATCGCTTACTTTATTTTTAACTGAAAATAAGTGGGGGGCGGTTAAAGGTTTTAAGGGAGTTGATGAGGGTTTAATTTATCAACTTATGGCGGATTTTATTAATGAAATTATGAGTACCTCAGCTTGGAGTCACGGTAAGATTCAATGGGCGGAAAAAACTCCGAGAAATATTATTGCCGCGCCGTTTTTACATAGACTTTTTCCCCAGGCTAAATTTCTGCATATCTACCGCGACGGTAGGGATGTGGCTTTGTCAACTGTTGGCAAGTGGAAGACTATTACGATTGAGGATAAGGAAGTAAAAAATAGTTATAAAAATGCTTTGAGGCGGTGGGTTGTTTGGAACCAACGCTTTTGGGATGATGCTAAGAAGATTAATCTTAATTATCTGAGCGTTCGTTATGAAGATTTAGCGACTTCGCCGAAGGAAGAAATGGCGAGGATACTGGATTTTGTGGAGGTGGAATGGAGCGATAAAGTTTTGTCTCCCCACGAAGCAGAACACGATGTGATTACGATGAAAGGGGAGGGGATGAAGACTTTTTATAACAGAAAGTCCATCGATACGGCATCCCTCTATAGGTGGAAAAAAGACCTTAACTGGTTTCAAAAACGAGATACGAAAAGCGTGGCTGAGGAAACTTTGTTAAAGTTGGGTTACGAGGCTACTAAATAGCTGTTGCGAGTAAATACTGATGTTTGAGGGTGTAAGTATTTTTTCTGGGGTAAAAACACGGGTGCATTTTAGGGGCGGTTCTCTGAAAAAATTGCGTAGAAAGCTGGTTTTTTGGGAAAAACCAGCTTTCTTAATTACCAACTGGCCGTTGTTGGAAAAAAGTATTTGCTAAGATACATATTTAAGGGCGCGGTTATTTGCCGCGCCGTTTAAATTAATTAAAACCGACTTCTGGGGGGTTAATAACAAATCCGCTGCCCCCTGTTATCCTTTATTGGAAAGTCGGGAATAATAAGAGCAGACTTAACAAAAACGGCATTGGCCATATAAAAAATATTAGTCCCAAATCGGGGAGGCTTCTATGAGAAAGCGAAAATCTACCAAAAAAAGAATTCCATATATTTTAAGACAAATTAGTAAAAATACTAGACTCGTCGCTCAAAAATTAATCAGGAGGAGCCTGCGGACTCTAGGAGGCAGAAAACGCCGTCCCGGTTTTGCCAGGGCGGGTTTTGTGCTGCCAACGGTGACGATGGTGATGTTGGTGGTTATTTTATTAAGTATCGCCATATCTTTGCGCTCTTTTGACCGCGCCCAAGACGCGAGAAACGTTCGAGTCAATCAGGCCGTACTGAGTGCGGCAGCACCGGCATTGGATCGGGCTAAGGCGAAGTTAGAAGAATTATTGGTGGACAACCCGCCGACTACCGACACTCCTAACGACGATGCGCTGCTGGTGGAACTAACAAACCTCGTGGAAATAGAAGATGGAGGCACGACGAGCAGGATAGACAAATATACTTTTGGAGACGAGCAACGCTTACAAGTAAGTTATAAAATTCAAGGAACTACTATTGACGAATATGGGGAGGATAACGATGAAAATACCATAGAAGATAACGAAATAACTACCACTGCATGGAGATTTCCGGTAGATACGGACAACGACGATCTTTATGATAGCTTTACTGTTTACGGCATTTTCTTCCGCACCCCAGAAAGGGAAAATGATGGTAGTTTTAAATGGGCGAGAACTCCCTTAGATGCCAGAACGCCACCGATGGATGGCGGGACTGCTTCGACTGGTTCTGAGTGTGCGGCGATCGCCGGTACTAGCTCTAGTTTGGTGGGCGATTCTGGATGGTATCAGTCTGAGGGAAAACTGAAAAAAAGTTTCTTTGTTTATACGGTGACAGTACCTATTACCGACCTTTCGGTGGTGACGGGGAACTACGATTCTAGTAATTTTGAAACTTTTAATGGTAGTACGGGTTATTCTGCTTTAGAGTATCAACAGGACTGGACTCGCATACCCCTGACTAATAACGCGGTCGTTTACGAGGACGATTTAGAGATAGCTCCAGGTCCGGAGTTTAGACTTAACGGTCGAATTCAAGCTAATAGCAATCTGATAATATCATCCACTAGCAGCAACAATATAGAATTGCATTTGGTAAGCAGTAAAAATTCTTGCTTTTATGAGGACGAGGAAAATAGTAAAATTATCGTGGGTGGTAACGTAATTAACGGATTGGTGGAAAGAGATGATTTCAGCGACAAAAATTACGTTCACTTACAGCAAGGAAACACGGTAATCGAAGGAACTAGCACGGACATACAAATCGGCCAAACTCACGAGTCTGTAGATAATTTTTCGAGTTCGGATGTCTCTTTAACTAACGTAGCCAAAGCGTCTGCTTATAATACTGACGCTTACAACAGAAGGATTAACTGGTTGGTGGAAGCGCAAATAGATGCTTATCCAGATACTGATTCGCCAGGAGATAGTGGATATGGCTTTGCAGAGGAAGATGACGATTTGACTGACGGTGCCGAGGCAGATCCGCTAGAGGTAATACAAGCCATAGATGAATCTACTAACAAGCCGCAGGCAAGAATAAATGCTTTAGCAACCTATTTCAAGCAACAGGTGAGGAAGGTTCCTTTTGCCGAGGTAGCTGAGGGAGATGTAGAGCCAACTCCTACGGTCGCAATCATAACTGGAACGGGGGACAATTTACGAGTTGCTATAGATGAGTGGACCTTGCCAACAGGGGGCAATATATCCCAGGGTACGACTGATGCAGCGTCTAGTCCGACAAATCTCGATCTGTTCCCTGAAGAACTGGAAGCAACTAATCCAACTATTGTAGATGCAAATGATGGCAAGCAATTCCATTTGGGCGATCGCGTCTTAGTGGGCAATAACTTACCGCAAAAGGTATGGGATGATAGTAGCAGCGCTTTAGTTAGCGAATTCCAACAAGAGATTGATGATACTACAACTTGGCTGGATGAAACTGGAGATGACAGCGGCGTTCTTAGGTATCGTCAACCTCGGGTAGCTACTATTGCTGACGTGGGTTCTACTAGCCGCGATGGTTTCTGGGAAGATGCCGCAGCTACCGAACCGGAGGCGGCCCTTGATGGTATCGGCGGTTTGCGAGTTATTACTGGGGCGGGAGTTTACGAGCGCACAAATTCTTTTTTACCGCCGCCGCCGACCAATCCAGATGGATTTCCCGTGGTTTGGCCGGATACTATGCCGATGTCGCCTGAGTCTGGGTTAAAAGTTTATAACAACGATCCTGCGGAGCTTAAGTGGGATGACTTACCAGACTGGCCTTTGGATACCACTAATTCTCCAGCGATATCCGATTCGATAGATCCTAATACGCCCCAATACGCCAAAGGCGACCTGCGGATGCGAGCAACAGCAGTTTATCACTACGCCAATGACTTTATTAACGATACTGACGACTCTTTACAAGCTCCCATAGCTTGCATCGCTAGCTATTACGATCCTTCGACTAGGGCCACTGCTGCTGCTTCAGATGCCAATACTAACGGTATCGTTTATGGCCCGCCGGGAGCAAGACCGGATGCTGCAGCCTACGATAGCTCAACGGAGTTGTTTTCCGGTAGCGATTTGGCAGACCAGGCAAATATGGTCTTTCCCGACGGTCGGTTTGTCAACGAGAAACTGAGAGATGCTTTGCAGAAAGAAGATGCGGACCGCAGTTTGTCGGAACAGGCGGCGATAGACACGACTATGTGCGCTTTGGGTATCCTCGATGGAAGCCTCACCCGCGACGCTTCCATAATTCCCGACGATGCGATTAAGGAAGTTGCCTTTTTGGATGCCAGGCAGATTAAGGCTAGCGATCCGGACAACACGACCACCACCGAGATCGATGAGGCTTTTGCCATTTTCGATTTAGATGGAGATGTAACGGTCGAAGATGCCGCTTTAACTAACGATTCTAATTTGTCTCTCGAAGAGCGGCAACCTTTGGAAATTCGGGCTACTCAGATAGATTTGGGGGTACTGCGGCAAACAGCCTTTGCGCCAACTACTTCCGTGGGGCCGAGGCGCGATAGCAACGAGTATCTGCTGCCTTTAAGCGGGATTATTTACGCCAGTCGCGATGATGCCCAACCCGATCGCAGCGATACTGACAGTATCAGCAACGACGACCTGGCAAATAGCGCCTTCGATCTAAAGTTGGATCCTACTCGTCGCCCTAATGGTATTATGCTGATTAACGGAGAGCGGTTGGATCGGCCTGCCCCTACCACCATGACTTCGGAGGAGGTTACCAAGGAAAAAGGACTGACCTTGGTTTCTAACTTGCCGGTTTATATCCAAGGGGATTTTAACCTGCATCAAAACGCATCTCAGACTGAAATTGAAGAGTTTGATAATCTGTTAGATGATGATTGGTCGGACTTTTACACTCGCAACGACTTCGATGATAACTTCGCTTGTCGCGCAGGCGATCCCAGGCTGAGTGCTTGTACCAATGGAGATTACTGGCGGGCGGCCAATATTCTCTCAGACTCTATTACTTTACTCTCGGATAACTGGCGTCCCGGTTTCCGCAACGAGGGAGATTTCGATTTGAGAAATAACGGGGGCAACGGTATTATTGGTTCCGAGGCTAATCCGACGACGATACGGCAAAAGCGTTTGTTTAACGGCTTCTTTGCTAATAGCTATGCCACTAATGGTTTGAGCAGCAATCTGGATTTAGGCACTGGTACTGCTTATACCGATGCTAATTACAGTAGTAATACCGATGCTAATAACTCTGGGTCTCTTAACAGTTCCTACTTCAACAATTTCGTGACTCCGGTACAGCGACGGATTAACGGCTTCCCAGAGTATGTGATGGAGGTGTGTCCTAAGTTGCCGGTTTATGCTTGCGAACCGGATGATTGGGTCGTAGATGTAACTGGTAATTTAAGACTCTACGATTTACTGATAAATGATGCCAACGGGTTCATTGATGGGAGCAGCAATAACTACTTTAACACTAATGGCTTCCTCAGAGATAACTTCAATTTAGCTACAGAGGTTCTTGATACTGGCATAAGCGCAAGTACCTTGGAGTCAGGTACGACGGTAACAACTCCTGCAACATTGCAGCGCTTTCCTCGGCGAGTGGCATTTTTGAGAAACAAATATGGAACTCTGGAAATGGACGAGGACAGAAGGCCGATTCCAATAGGAGTGGATAATAGCGGTAATATTCGAGCTTATCCTTATGACAGCACTGCAGCAAACCCTTTACCTCGCACTGACCAAAACAACGCTCTCTGGTTCAGAACTACTAATAACGCTGCTTCGCCAACTACATTGACTGGGGCTACTTACACTGCCACCAATCCACTGTTTTACTTGGCTTACAACGAGACTCCTAACACGGGAAATAAGCCAATATTACCGCCGACACCGGCAATTAACGGTGTTAGCTTGACGGACGATGTTAGCGAGGATGATGCCTACAGGTATTCTTTTTGTATAGCCGATACTGGTGGTGTAGGTTCGCGAGAGTATTATGCGATTAACTCTGAAAAGAGTATGACTATAACGCCGGGAAGCGGATGCCCAGATGTGGCTAGAACTAAAATTCAAGACTTGAGGCAGGCTCTAATGGCACTAGATGCTTCTTTAGATAATACTACAGGTGGCAATCCTACCATAAAAAATGGGGCAAATACTTTAGCGGGAGATGCCAATGAAGATGGTATGGTGGTGTACGAAATTCCGAGCGGTACTATTGCTGCTGGAACTACTTATACCCTCGAAGGAGATTCTAACGACATTTTTGTACTAAAAACACCTGCATCGACAGCCATGACTTTTAATGGTAGTTCGGGAGGTGTTAAGTTAGAATTATCTGGGGTAGAACCCAATAATATTTTCTGGGTTTCTGATGCCGGTATGACTATCAACAATGCTACTAGCGCCAATCCACATATCCTCGCAGGTAACTTTATTGGAAAATACGACGGAGGAACAAACTACCCCCTTGCTGTGGGTCAATACACCAAAATCATCGGGGGCCGCTTCTTAGGATTTAAAGGAGGAGCCGCTTTGCTGGCAACTGTAAAAACCGGACAGGACATCAGAGCGATGACCAACCAAGCTAACGTCAGCGTAGTCCCAGTGCTACAAATACACGAACCCGATGCCACAGCAGCAGCACCAGGCATAAACGGTGGCAATGCCGCCGAAAACACTGCCTGGATGCAGCGGGCAGAAGAAACAACATTTAACCTAGTGGCTGCTACAGGAGATACTCCTTCCCGTCCAGGTCAAAGTAACGGCGGTCTGCAAAACTTAGTCCGCTTCCAAGAAAACTGGGAAAAACCAACTAAAAGCGCGGTAAACATCTCGGGGGCTTTCATCCAATTAGAGCGGAGTCAATATGCCACTGCCCCACAACAACAACTTCTACGGGAAGACATTGATGCTAACGTCACCTCAGACCTCTTCGGATACCCGCAGAAATATAGTGGTGCAGCCGATGGCATTCTAGGTTTCCAAGCACCGCCGGATCGTAAATGGGGTTTTGATGTCGGCTTGCTCTCTCAATCTCCCGACCTCTTTGCCCAGAAATTCTCCCAACCATCCTCGGATAACAAACCAAACGAATACTTCCGAGAAGTAGGTCGCGACGATGCCTGGGTTCAAGGTCTGTTGTGTGCCAAGACCGACGAGACAACGCCGACAAACGCCGTCAACCGCCCGTCGGGACTAGACTGCTCTAAGTATGAATAAAGGAGGCAAACAACCATGAAACTCAAACAACTATTAACAAACAGCCCCGCCTCCCCAGAGGCAGGCTACACCATCATCGAGAGTTTGGTCGCGATGGTAATGGTAGCCGCCCTGATGGTAGCCGTCGCCCCGGTCATTGTCCTCTCCGTGGGGACGAGGGTGAACGCACGCCGGGTCGAACTGGCGGCCCAAGCGGGCAGAAGTTACATCGACTGGGTGAGGTCCGATTCGACAGATAACTCTCCTGCAATCTTGATAAACGATGCTTTCTCGACAATTGCATACGGAACTCTGGATTGCCCTACCAGCGGAGACTACTGCGACGGACCGACAACAGGAAGCGTAGGAGGTCAGTTCTACTGCGTTAACAACGACGACACCGACGGCTGCCAAAGCGAAAGCCTCACCGATATGGTCGTTCACGCTGGAACTTTTGGAGAAAGCAGCAATACAGACTACATACAAAAATACGCCAGCGATCGAGCCAAAGCGGGTTATAGGCTATACGTCCGCGTTTACCGGGCCGATGCCTTTCTGGAAACAGGGGATTTGACCGTAGATACTCCAGCGACTTATATCACCAATGCCATAGGCGATAGGAAAGCACCCCTAGTTTCGACAAGCACGGATATAGCCCCAACGGAAAAATCGTTTAACAATCTGCAGAACCGCTTTGACAACTAAGATTGACAATTTCCAGAATACAGTTCAAACAAAGGATGAGGGACGATGAAAACTTTACTAAACTTACTCCTGAAAACCAGACGCCGCCCCCGGCGACACCCCCCCAAACCTACTGCGGGCTATACGATGATAGAACTGCTGGTGGGTATGGTCATAGCTGCTTTGATTATTACGCCCATGTTGGGTTTTGTAGTCAATATCCTTAACAGCGATGTTAAGGAACAGGCTAAGACTAACAGCGAACAAGAGTTACAGGCTGCTATTGACTACATCGCTCAGGATATGAGTCAGGCGATTTATATTTATGATGAGGCGGGTAGGGATGCGATCGCCGACGATCTACCTCATTCTAGTGATGCGAATAAAAATCCTATACTCGTATTCTGGAAGCGAGAGTTTGTAGAAGACGTAGTTCCAGTATCGGGAACCGATTGCACTTCTGGCTGCAATGATACTTTTGTTTTGTCGTTAGTTGCCTACTATGAGATTACAGAAACCGACAGTAGCTCGATTTGGTGCCAGCCCTCCGGTGGCGATTGTCCCCAACGCATCGGTAGATTTCAAATTCGTGATGGGGTAAAAGATCTAAACGGTAATTACATTTGCGGCGCTGACGGTCGCACGGCAGCGACAGGATGTACTAACAAACATATGCGAGATTTGGGATACAGTTCTTTTGACATCAGCGATCCTACTGCGTGGACTGCAAATGGTGAGGGTTACGACAATGATGTAGTAGTCTTAGTGAATTACATAGAAGACTTTGAGCTATTAAATCCCCTTGTGGATAGCAATAATGATGGGAGCATTGATGCTGCAACTGGTGATGTGCGTTTAATTGAAGATAGCGGTAATAAACTCGCTAGGATAAAAATTCAGAGTAACGCTCTACGTCGCCTTCAAACAGATACTAATTGTGCTGATTCCCCAACCTACTGTCCCCAAGCAACTGCTCAAGTGGGAGCCCGTAGCGGCTATGGAACGTCGGAATAAAACCTCATAAAAACCCTTATAACAACAGGAGACCAATATGAAACCTCCAATTTTATTAAAACTGTTACGGCAAATATCCCCCAAACCAGCCACTCGGCACTCCAACTCCGAGGCGGGTTTTAGCCTTATAGAACTCGTGGTAGTCGTGCTGGTAATAGGTATCTTAAGCGCGATCGCCGCCCCCGGTTGGCTGGCCTTTACTAACAGGCAGCGCACCCGGACGGTTAACGACGGGGTTTTTCGAGCGTTGAGGTCGGCTCAAAGCGAGGCTAAGTTGAATAAGAGAGATGTAACGGTAACTTTTGACACGACAACCGATCCACCAAAAGTTAGCATCACTGATGAGTCTGGCACAAAGCTAAAGGCAGACGAGACATTAGACGCCAACGGAGAAATAGAGCCTGGAATGGTTAAGCTTGTGGCGGGTGAATGTTCGGACGATACCTGTACCGCCCCTCCTACAGCAAAGACAACAATAACCTTTAATAATTTAGGCGCGGTTGATGAAGATGACAGCTCGGTTCCCTTTGTCGTCACTGTTTCTACCCCAGAAGACAAGCTCAAGCGCTGCGTTATAGTTCAAACCATCTTGGGCAGCATGAGAACTGCCGAGGGCGATGATTGTCCAGTGCCTAGCAGTTAACGCTGTTGGGTTCCGCTGCGCTCCACCCAACCTACGGGATGGTTGCTACGGGATGGTTGCTGTTGGGTTCCGCTGCGCTCCACCCAACCTACGGGATGGTTGCTACGGGATGGTTGCT
>CAZUCT010000177.1:13366-15561 GCA_964619285.1 uncultured bacterium
CTACGGGATGGTTGCTACGGGATGGTTGCTACGGGATGGTTGCTACGGGATGGTTGCTACGGGATGGTTGCTGCGGGATGGTTGCTACGGGATGGTTGCTGCGGGATGGTTGCTGTTGGGTTCCGCTGCGCTCCACCCAACCTACGGGATTACGGGATGGTCTCTATACCACAAAAGCCTAAAAAAGTCAAAGATTAATTAAAAGTTAAAAAATGAAAAACAGCACTTGCTATCCGATAATCTATTAGATGGCACGCTTTTTTTCCTATAAAAAAGATGGACGACCACAACTCCAAAATGGGATGCATCGACAGACTCCATCGACTATCGAAGTCGCAGTATCCACCGATACAAAATCGCGGCTTTACCATCGTAGAACTGATAATAGTCGTATTAATAATCGGTATTCTAGCAGCGGTAGTTGCCCCCGGTTGGGTAAGTTTTATTAACCGTCAAAGTCTCCGCACTGCAAACGACAGAGTTTACAGCGCTCTGCGTAGGGCTCAAAGCGAAGCAAAACTTAATAAAGAAACCTGGCAAGCAAGCTTTCGGAATAAAGACGGAGTAGCGCAGTGGGCAGTTGACCCGGAAGACACAGCCCCCGAAGATGCCAAATGGAACGACCTCGACTCAAGGGTGCAAATAGATGATGATGAAACAAACTTTTACCATAGCTCTTCGACGGGCATTTGGAGAATGAAATTTGACTACAAAGGTCTTCCCAACGGCTTCAGGCGTATAACTTTATCGCTTCGCAGCGGTGGCACTGCCAAACGTTGCGTATTCATCTCGACTCTCTTGGGGGCAATGCGCAAAGCTCAAGAAAATCCAACTCCTGATGATAAGGGTAAATATTGTTATTAATTAACAGCCGTTTTACTCCAGCCTAACTCGCCCACCAGAAACCGGGTTTTTTGAAAAAACCCGGTTTCTTAGATATTAATGCTGATAAGATGTTGGGTTTCCTACCTCAAATTTTATAGCTGAAACCATCAAGAATTGTAGGGGCAACAGCATTCGGGGGATAAATCTTCGGAAAAAACATAAATTTTGGTGTCCGAATGCTTTGCCCCCACCCCGCGTTTAATTTTCAAAAACGTCTAACCCAAAATTGTTTATCGGTGTTTTTTGGGGAAAATTGAAACATCTTAACAACAGAAAACTTGACGGTGGGGCGGGGTAAAGCATTCGGAAAAATGACTTAACGATTGTTCCAAGAAGTTATCGCCCTCAGGCTTTACCCCTACAGATTTTTTGGGGTTAATTCTTAATTGTTAATCGATATAAAACATTCCCGCCATTTGTAAAATCCTCTCCGATCGCGTCCGAGCAGTTAGGGCCAATAAACCCCTGACTTCCTCCACGGGAAACACCTTTTTCCACTCCATAAACTCCCGCTGCATCGCTGCCAACTCCCACAAAAAATCCTCTGGAACTTCCCCCGCGCACCACTCGATAATTAACGCCGCTTCCAGAAGTAAATGACTCGTTAACTTATCGTATTTGGAAAGAGGCGATCGCGTCGAAACAGCAGCCAAAGTAGAAGCTAAATTTCCCAACTTTTGCTGCCAATTTAAACTTTTTAATTTTTCGTACAAATCTTGACGTTGCATTAGTTATTCTCCAATAAACGACGTACAATAGTTTCTATTTTTTCCCTCAAAATAATAACAGAAAATTTGACGGTGGGAGGGGGCATCACAAAATTTTTGAGGTTAATTGTTAATTGTTAATGGTTAATGGTTAATTGTAAATTGTCCGAAACCAACCTGTAAGGGCAACAGCATTCGGGGGATAACTGTTCGGAAAAATCATAAATTTTCCTGTCCGAATGCTTTGCCCCACACCCCACGTTGAATTTCCTGTTAACAATTAACAGTTGGGTTATTGGTAAGTGGAAAAAACCCCGGTTAGCAGCGGATTTTGAAGCGGATGTAGCGGATGGGTTGTTGGTGGGGCAATTAACCTTTTTCCCCCGCCAGAAACAAGAAAATGGCTAACTCGCCCGCCAGAAACCGGGTTTTTTGAAAAAACCCGGTTTCTTAAATCTCGATGCTGGCGAAGGTATTGTTCTTGTTAACAATTAACAATTGGGTTTTATTGGTAAACAGTTGGGTTTTATTGGTAAGTGGAAAAAACCCCGGGTTTCGCAAATTAGATAGGGTGCCCAGAAACCCGGTTGGCAAAAAACCGGG
>CAZUCT010000178.1:0-15519 GCA_964619285.1 uncultured bacterium
ACAATCGCTGAAGCGATTACTACGAACAATCGCTGAAGCGATTACTACGAACAAGGCTAACTCACCCGCCAGAAACCGGGTTTTTTCAAAAAACCCGGTTTCTTAAATCTCCCGGAGCTTTTAATTACTTTTAAATCGCTGAAGCGATTACTACGAACTAGCTTTTTAATAGCAATTTTTCTAGTTCGGCAATTTCTCTTTCCAATGATGCTTCTAATTCTTGTTCTGACATTGCTTGAATTGCGGCTAAATTTCCCACCAAAATATTTTGCTGTTTTGGCTCCTCACTGTCGCCGAAAAACTCTTTAATAATATACTCGGATAGCACCTCAATATTGGGATAATTAAAAGCTAAAGTGGGAGATAAAGGAATAGCTAAACTACTTTCCAATCTTTTCTTTAACTCTACCGCCATTAAAGAATCCATGCCCATTTCTGCAAATCCTTTAGTTGTTTCTGGCAGTTCCGAAGAATCTAAACCCATTACTAAGGCTACTTGCAATTGAAAATGGGATTTTAATAACTCTAATTTCTCGTTAAAAAATGTCGCTTGTTCTAACTTTTCCAAAATGGAATATTTGGTATTAGCAAAAACACTTTCTTTCCTATTCTCAATTCCCCATTCCCCATTCCCCAAATCAGAACTTTCGAGCCAATAGCGCCGCCTTTGAAAAGGATAAGTTGGTAAGGTAACTTTCTGGCGCTGATAGTCGCGATCGCAACCGTACCAGTCGGGCTCGACTCCTCCCACATATAGCTGCGCCAAACTAGAGAACATCTGCTGCCAGTCTTCCACCCCCGGACGCAACGAGGGCAACCAGAGTTTTTCTGTTCCCGATGCCAAACATTGCCGACCCATTCCTAATAATATCGGTTTGGGTCCGACTTCCAGAAATACTCCATAACCCAACTCCTGCAAAGCTTCCATCCCGGACGCAAACCTGACCGGTTGGCGAACGTGAGCCGTCCAATAGCTTGCAGTGGCGATGCTCTCGTCGGCCTTTGTTCCCGTGAGGTTGGAAATTGTCGTTATCTGCGGTTGGCGGTAGGCAATGCTGCCGGCTATTTTTTCAAACTCTGCTAGCATCGGTTCCATCAAGTGGGAATGGAAGGCGTGGGACACTTGCAGTCGTCTGTGCCTGACTCCTTCTAACAGATAAGATGTCTGTTCTACGTTCTCGACAATAGCCTCAATGGCCTCTGCTTCCCCGGAAATTACCGTGCTGTTGGGTCCGTTGATGGCAGCGATCGCTACTTTTTCCCCATAGGAACTAATCAACCGTCGCGCCACCGACTCCGACGCCATCAAAGCAACCATCCCCCCACCAGAGGGCAACTGTTGCATCAACCGTCCTCGGGCCGCTATCAGTTTGAGGCCGTCCTCCAAACCGAAAACTCCCGCCACCGTCGCCGCTACATATTCCCCCACGCTGTGACCCATGACCGCATCGGGTTTAATACCCCAAGACTGCCACAACTGCGCCAGAGCGTATTCTATGGCAAATAAAGCCGGTTGCGTGTAAGCGGTTTGGTCCAATAAATCGCCGTTAGTTTCTTCTGGGGGATAGAGAATTTCTAGCAGAGGACGTTCTAACTCCGAACTCAGGATAGCATCGCAACGAGCGATCGCCTCCCGAAAGACCGGTTGAGTTTCGTAAAGTTGCCGCCCCATATTGACATACTGGGAACCTTGACCGGTGAACAGGAAAGCAACTTTGGGCGGACCGTTATTGCCGGATACCTGCCCGGAGAACAGTCCGTTCGCGCAGGGTTGCGGATGCAACATCGCTTCGGCCCCACTTAAAAATTGCTCCAGTTTTTCCTTTAATTCTTGGGAGTTGGAGGCGATCGCTGCCAGTCGATGTTTAAAAACCGCCCGTCCGGTATTGGCCGAGTAACATAAATCTGCCAGTTCCCCCGCCGAACTCCCTTCCAGACGCTCTCGATAGCGACTAACTAAGTCCGACAGCGCTTTGGGAGTTTTGGCCGAGAGAGTTAAGAGATGAACCGGGCGTTCGCGCAGGGTTGCGGATGCAACATCGCTAACATTTGCAGTTTTAACCCGACTGGGGCCTTCCTCCAAAATAACGTGAGCGTTCGTACCGCCGATGCCAAAAGAACTAACCCCGCTGCATCTTGGGAGTTCTTGCCCTTCTGGCGTCCTCTGTCGCTGCCACTCCCGAGCTTCCCGAACGATATAAAAAGGACTGCCTTCTAATTTTATTCGCGGGTTCAATTCCTCAAAGTTAACTATCTTCGGCAACTTGCCGTGCTTCATTGCCAAGAGAACTTTAATGATTCCCGCAATTCCCGCAGCGCCCTCCAAATGACCGATATTAGTTTTAACCGTTCCCAGACCGCAATAATTAGTCGAGTTTTTATCGCCCCCTTGGCGAAATGCCCTCAACAAACCATTAATTTCTATAGGATCTCCCAAGGGAGTACCGGTGCCGTGGGCCTCGATGTAAGAAATCCTCTCGGGAGGAAGATTTGCCTTTTCCAGGGCAGCCCGAACCACTTTAGCTTGAGCGTAAACGTTAGGAGAAGTTAAAGTGCGGGCCTTGCCGCCGTGATTGACAGCGCTACCCTTGATGACAGCATAAATGCGGTCTCCGTCGGCGATCGCTTTGCTGTAGCGTTTGAGTAAAATTACTCCCGCTCCCTCCCCGCGAACGTAACCGTCTGCCTTACTGTCAAAGGTTTTACACTGCCCCACCGGAGACAGCATCCCTTGTTGGCTCATTTGAATATATCTTGTCGGCGTCAACAAAAAGCTGACTCCACCCACCAAGGCCATCTCGCATTCCGATTGTTTAATCGCATTTGCCCCTTGATGGATAGCTACCAGAGAACTAGAACAGGCCGTGTCTATAGGAATGCTGGGACCGGAAAAATTAAAATAGGAAGAAATGCGGTTGGGCACCATGCAAACCCAAGTTCCCGTCGCGCTATGTCCGTCAATATTATTTTCATGTCGATGTTGCAACCCGTCGTAGTCGTAGTTGCAAATACCCATAAAAACACCTACAGGACTTCCCGATAGTTGCTTTGGCGAATAGCCGGCATCTTCCAAACAAGACCAACTCAATTCTAAGATGATTCTCTGTTGGGGATCCATCCGTTGCGCTTCTCTGGGGGAGATGGCAAAAAAGTCCGCATCGAATAGATCTACTCCTTCGATAAACCCTCCCCACTTGCTAATACTTTTGTTTGGTTCGTCGGGATCTTGAGAATAATACTTCTCTACAGACCACCTCTGGGGAGGGATTTCGCCGATGCTGTTGGCTCCCTTTTCCAGATTTTGCCAAAACTCTTCGCAGTCGTTAGCTCCCGGAAAGCGACAGGCCATGCCAACGATCGCTATTTCATCATCGTTGCTGCGAGTATTTTTATTAATATTTTTAGTATTTTTCTTCATGCACCCTGTTTTAGTCTATACAAATTGACGATCCCCCGCCACTGGATGGCGATCGCCTTTTCTTTATTTCAATTTTTTAGCAATAAGCAAAGTTGCTGCTTTTGCAGTTGAGAAAAAGTTCCATAATAAGGAACCTTGCCTCAAAACTACATCTATTCTTAGAAATACTGGCCTTGTAGCCGGACCTCGTTTCGAGCGCGATCGCCCTCTTTCCGACCAAGCTTTATCTGGCCTTATTGAAATTACTTCTCAAGTAGCTTCATTGATTTAGCATCTTAGCGAGGGTTTATCGCGATCGCAACCCTTATTAAAAATAATAATTAATAAGTCGGCAAACATTTTCTCCGCTTATCAATGTGTCTTTAAAAGGACAAAGAAAGGACAAATTATGAGGAAATAGGGGCTTATTCGGCATAACCTTTGCCTCAAAGGGAGCTTTTGCTCCAGCAGAAAAGAGGACAAAAATTCTTGCCTCAAAAGGAGTTTTTGCCCGAAAAAGAAAAAGGACCAAAGTTTTTGCCTCAAACGGATTTTTTGCCTAAAAAAAAGTGAAAAAAGTTTTCTAATTAACTAGACAATTAAGAATCTTTATCATAAAATAATTGGGAAAACAAAAGTGTAGTGGTAAAACAAGTAATGAGGCAGAACATCTTTTGAGTTGCTCTGGCACAATTACCTATTACCAATTACCCATTATGAAATAATAAGATGACCGCAATCGAGCCAGAGGGGCCCTCGAAAAACTTGCGTACCTTCCTAATTATCTGGGGAGGTCAACTAGCGTCGGCCATCGGCTCCGAGATGACAAATTTCGCGATCGCCATCTGGGCGTGGGAAGCAACGGGTCGGGCAACGCCTTTATCCTTAGTCTTATTCTTTACCCACACCCCCCGAGTAATAGCCGCATGCTTTGCCGGAATATTAGTAGATCGCTGGAACCGCCAACAAATTATGATAGTAGGAGATACAATGGCGGGACTATCCACCATTGCCATCCTCTTGCTATTCTGGAGTAACAACTTACAAATCTGGCATTTCTACTTTGCCGGAGCAATTAACGGACTGTTTGGCTACTTCCAAAATCTAGCCTTCTCGGCATCCATGTCGGCAATAGTACCCAAACAGCATTACACCAAGGCCACGGCGATGATGTCAGTCCGCTATGGCAGCGCCTTTATTCTCGGTCCTGCCTTTGCCGGCGCTCTTTATCCCCTCGTCGGTTTCGTGGGAGTATTGTTAGCGGACGTTATTACTTTTATAATTGCAGTCGCTACTCTGGCGATCGCTCGCATTCCCCAGTACCGCCCAACGGACACCGCCAGCAGCATTAAAATTACGGAGCAATTAACCTTTGGCTTCCGCTATCTTTTTAAAAGACCTAACCTCTTGGCTCTTCTAATCTTTCTGTTGATTTCTAGTTTTATAAGCAATGCAATAATGGCGATCGCCCCAGCGACAATCTTAGCTCGCAGCGGTAACGACGCGCCAACCCTTGCCAGGGTTCAAATCGCTTTTGGAGTTGGCGGCTCCATCGGTGCTATCCTTTTAAGTATTTGGGCGGGACCGAAGCGCCGCATTCACGGCCTGTTATTAGGTAACGCCCTGGCAAACCTCGGCATCTTGCCCCTGTGTTTGAATAGCTCGACCGCTATTTGGGTCGCATCTGCAAGTTTTAGCGGTTTTTTTATGCCCTGGTTGGGTGTCTTCAACCAAGGTATCTGGCTCTCTAAAGTCGAACCAGAAGTCCAAGGCCGGGTTTTTGCTTCCCGCTATGTCATCGCCCAAGTTGCTTCGCCCCTGGGATTAGCCATTAGCGGCCCCCTGGCCGACTATGTTTTTGAACCGGCAATGGAACCGGACGGCTTTTTCGCAGGAACCTTTTTGGCAGGAACATTTAGCGGTCTCTTCGGTACCGGTACCGGCGCCGGTTTGGCACTCCTGCTTGCTCTGTTGTCTTGCTGCGGTATCTTAGTTGCCGCTGGCGGCTACGCTTTCGAGCAGCTCAGAGATGTAGAAATTCTACTCCCAGACAACCCGTAGAACAGGCAGGATGCCTGTTCCCCATTCCCCATGACCCGTAGAACAGGCATCCTGCCTGTTCCCCATTCCCCATTCCCCATTCCCCATTCCCCATTCCCCATGACCCATTACCTAAAATGCAAATCAGTCAATTTATTACCAATGCAGGCATAGTTGCCTGGCCTCTATTATTGTTTTCCGTAGTGGCGATCGCTCTAGTAATAGAACGGGGATTTTTTTGGTTTAGAGTTTGGCGCAGGCAAGGGCGCGTAGTTCGACAGGTACTCGCCCTCTACAAGTCCGATCCAAATGCCGCTTTAAATCTTCTCAAAAACAATGCCGACTTACCCATCGCTAGAATTTTCCTCGAAGCTTTAGAACTGGATCGACCCACTCCAGACGAACTGCGTTTGGCGATCGAAAGCGCTGCTTCGGCAGAACTTCCCAATTTGCGACGATTTAATACTATTTTCGATACCATCGTTAATGTCTCCCCAATGTTGGGTTTGTTAGGAACTGTTTTAGGTTTGATTACCTCTTTTTCTTCTTTAAATATAGGCGACATTGGCGGCAGCAGCAGCACCGGCGTTACTGGGGGTATTAGCGAGGCTTTGGCATCGACAGTATTGGGATTGGTTGTCGCTATTTTTACTCTCATTTTTTCTAATACTTTTAGAGGGTTTTACAAGCGACAAATTGCTTTAATTCAAGAATACGGAGGCCAGCTAGAACTCCTCTACCGTCATAGTTATGAAGATAGAGATTTTAAAAAGTCTAATTCTTTTACTCCCCCGGTAGAAACGGCTCAATAGGTCGTCGGTTTAAATCCCTCTCCCAGTTTTAAGGATTAAGGGACTTGCAATTCAAGAAAATATCGGCGTTGGGTGGAGGTTCGCGCGCGCCCAACCTACAAGAGATTGGTAGTTTATTTTTGCACGAGTCCCTACAATTGTTAACTGTTCATTGTTAATTGTTATTATGCGTTTTCTCGACGACGAACCGGATATCCCCCCGCAAATTAATATCGTGCCGATGATAGATGTAATATTTTCTATATTGGCATTTTTCATCGTTTCTAGTTTATTTTTAACTCGTTCTGAAGGGTTAGACGTGAATTTGCCCCAGGCTTCAACTTCTCAATTGCAGCGGACGGAACAAATTACCGTTACCATTAACAAAAAAGGACAAATATTTCTTAATAAAAAATCTCTCGAATTAGACCAACTAGAAAAAGGAGTGCGCCAGCTAATCGTGCCCAAACAAACATCGATAGTAACTTTAAAAGCCGATGCCGAAGTAAATCACGGCACCGTAGTTAAAGTTATGGATAGATTGCGTCGAATTAAAGAAGTAAAACTGGCGATCGCCACCCAGAAAGCCGAGTAAGTAATTAGGGTCTGCTAATTGCTAATCGCTAATTGCTAATTGCCTACTCTTGCCTTTTGCCTCTTGCCTCTTGCCTCCTAAAATATGAGCCTTTCAACTACTTGTAAAAAACAACAACAAAAAGAGCGGCAAGCGTTAAAAACGTTTGTCTTTTATAGCCTTTTTTATTCGGCGCTGCTGCACGCATCGGTGCTGGTTTTGGCTATAAATGGGATTTGGGATCGAGAGCAAGAACTACTCAGCGACGACCCCATAGAAATAGTTTTTGTCGAAGAACTAGAACCGCTTCCAGAAGAAGTAATAGAAGAACCGGAAGAAGTGGTAGAAACTCCTCCCCCAGAAGAAGTAATAGAAGAACCGGAAGAAGTGGTAGAAACTCCTCCCCCAGAAGAAGTAATAGAAGAACCGGAACCAGAACCAATAGAAACAACTGTAACTCAACCCCAGGAAATTACTCCGGAAGCGCCCCCAGAACAGGTCATCTCGGAGGCAGTGGCATCGTCTCCAGAAACGCCAACAGAAACAGCCGAAGCGATCGAACCACCGCCAAAATTAGAACAACCCGAGTTAGTGGCTCCACCAGAACCCATCGCCGAACCAAACCAACCCACGGCAGTTTTTTCCCAAGATGCCGTGGCCGAAATACAGCCCGAACCCTTGGAGCCAGACTCGTTCTCGGAACCCCTGGCAAGCGATCGCTCGGCCCCACCAAAACCGGTGGCAGCTACCGCAGGCGCTCAACCTAGCGTAGCTGAATCGAACCCCTTGGCTGCCTTCAGCCAGCCGAGCAACTTTAGCGACTCGATAACTTCTCCCCAGGGTGGAGAAAGTTTTAGTGCTATAACAAGCGAACGCTCGGCCCCTCCCAGACCGGTTGCCCCAAGGCCAACTCGCGACCTCGGCGAGATAGCGAGCAACTATTCCAATCCCGATACCGGCAGTTCCGGGCCCCCTGCGGAAGTAGGTACTCAACCGAGTTTTTCTCAGTCAACATCGGGTCTTGGAGATTCTTTCGGCGGTATCGGCAGTTCCGAGGGTTTCTCTGGCAACTCGGACAACCCGGGTAGCGACGAACTGGCAAGTATCGGTTCGCCCCTACAAAGTCCCGGCGGTTTCAGACAGACCCCGTCGAGACCTTCCCCTCCTCCCCCTCCTCCCGAAAGAGATTCCCCCCAGAGGGAAGGTTGGGACCGGAACTCTGGGGGTAACGGCTGGGGCTCTAATTCTGATTTGAATGGAGTAGAATGCCTGGACTGCCCTCAACCTAGATATCCGGCTAGGGCTCGCCGGGAAGGGTGGCAGGGAAATCCCCGTTTGAGAATCGATACGGACGACCGAGGTTATGTCACTAACGTCAGTCTCGAAGAATCTAGCGGTCATTCTATTTTAGATGAAGCGGCCATGGAGGCCGTTTGGGACTGGAAGTTGGAACCAAAGGAAGGCGGTCGGTGGGGCGTTACTGTTACGTTAAAGTTTGAGTTAGATTAGCAACTCAATGTACGGTATGAAAAGGAAAAAAATCTGTAGGGGCAAAGCATTCGGGCGACAAACTTTGATAAAGATCGTTAATTTCTGCGTCCGAATGCTTTGCCCCCACCCCGCGTTTAACCTTAATGTCAATTGTTAATTATTAATTGTGAATTATGAAAAAACAACGAAAAACCATACTTTTGCTAGCCTCTACCTTGCTGGCGGCAAATCTAGTTAATTTCTCCTTACCCGCAAGGGCGGAAGAAGTAACTTCCCCAGACGGGACTCGCTGCGATGGGGAAATTAGTAACGGTAAATTAAACGGTCGAGGAGTTTGCGATTATCCTAACGGTGCCCGCTATGAAGGGAATTTTGTCAATGGCAAACCAGACGGTCGGGGAGTTTATACTTTTGCCGATGGCGGTCGTTACGAAGGGGAGTTTCGAGATGGGGAGTTGAACGGTAGCGGCATCTGGGAGTTTGCTAATGGCGATCGCTATGAAGGACAGGTTGTTAACGGCCTCTTAGAGGGCCAGGGCATTTTTGTCTCTTCTGGGGGAACTCGTTACGAGGGAGATTTTAGGAACGGCAAACCTAACGGGCAAGGAGTTTTTATTACTCCGGGGGGCGATCGCTGCGAAGGGACGGTAACGGACGGTCAGCTTAACGGTTCGGGATATTGCGAATATGCTTCGGGCAATAAATACGAAGGAGAACTTCGCAACGGTAATAGAGAAGGAAGAGGGGTTTACGTTTTAGCTAACGGCGATCGCTACGAAGGCGATTTTCAAAACGGCCAATACCACGGTCGCGGCATCTTTGCTTTTGCTAATGGCGGTCGCTACGACGGAGATTTTCAAAATGGTAAATTTAACGGTGGAGGGGTGCGAGAATATCCTAATGGCAATCGCTACGAAGGAGATTTTGTTAATGGCAAACCAGACGGGCGAGGAGTTCTTAGTTTTGCCGATGGCAACCGTTACGAGGGCGATTTTCGAGATGGGGAAATGAGCGGCAGCGGTGTCTATGTTTTTGCTAATGGCGATCGCTGCGAGGGAGATTTAAGTAATGGTAATTTTAACGGTCGAGTGGTTTGTCAATATGTGGATGGGGAACGTTACGAAGGAGAGTTTAGAAATGGTAAGAAACACGGTTCTGGAGTTTACACTTTTGCCGACGGAACCAGGGTAGAAGGAACTTGGGTTAACGGACAAATTCAACAGTGACCTTTTTTGTTGGGTTTCGCTTCGCACCCGCCCAACAAAAAAAGTGCATATCGATGATAAAATGCACCGTTTCATTTTCTTTTTTCAAGCTGCTTGGCGATCGCTTTGACAAACAGGTATTTCAATGACAAACTCCGTGCCTTGCAGCGGAGTAGAAATGCATCTCAATCGACCGCGATGTTTTTCGACCACGATATTATAACTAATTGATAATCCCAATCCCGTTCCCTTACCTATCTCTTTCGTCGTAAAAAATGGATCGAACAATTTAGCTCGAACGTCCTCGGAAATTCCCATGCCATTATCAGTTATTTTAATCCTTATCCAACTGCCATTTATTAGTTCGGTGGCGATCGCTATTCTCGGTTCCTCAGTTATGCCCTTCATAACCGACTCTTCTAAAGCATCAATTCCGTTGGCCAAAATATTCATAAATACCTGATTTAACTGTCCTGGATAACATTCAACTAAGGGCAAATCTTCGTAGTCTTTTAATACTTGAATTTCCGGGCAGTTTGACTTTGCTTTTAACCGATGATTTAAAATTAATAAAGTGCTGTCAATACCCAAATGAATGTCTGCTTCTGTCGTATCGGAGCGTTCCACCCGGGAAAAATTCCTTAAAGATTTAACGATTTCACAGATGCGGTTAGTTCCTATATTCATTGACTCTAATAGTTGAGGCAAGTCTTCAATAATAAAATCTAGGTCTAAAGCTTCAATTTTATCCGAGATTTCCGCTCCGGGATTGGAAAATGTTTCTCGATAAAGTTCGATAATTTCGAGGAGGTCTGTAACGTAGTCGTTGGCCGGTTTAATGTTGCCTTGAATAAAATTAATAGGGTTGTTAATTTCGTGGGCAATACCAGCAACTAACTGACCCAAACTAGATAATTTTTCCGCTTGTATTAATTGAGTTTGAGTCGAAGCTAGTTCGTTGAGAGTTTGTTGCAGCTTATCTGCTTTTTCTGTTAATTCTGCTTCTGAACGCTGCAAAGCTGTTATTAATTCCTGGCGTTCTGTCACGTCAGTTGCCACGCCAATGACGCCGAATATTGTACCATTATCTGCTTTGATAGGAGACCATCTAGTATCGAAAATTTGGTCTCCAATTCGAGCGATCGCCATCGCAGTTTCCCCCGCCAAAGCCCGATTATTTGCCTCCAATAATTGAGGTTGTTCTCCATAAACTTCATAAATAGACCTGCCTAAAATCTCGCTAATTTCCCCGTTTGCTACTTCTACATTTTGGCTTTCAACTAGGGTAAACATCCCGCTGATATCTAAGGTAAATAAAATCACGGGAGCGTTGGTAATAATGGTCCGCAATTGCTCTTCTCGATCGTGCAAGGCTTGAGTTATTATTTGAGCCATTGCTGTGGCCCGATATCGAGCTGTGGTCGCGCTCCAAGTTATGCCAAATACGAGGAAACTAATAGTAAAACCGTTGACGAGCATCCAAAAAGAATTTTCTCTGTCTCTGCGTTCTAATTCTCTTTTTAAATAGTCTTGAGACAGGGAGTTATAACTAAGAGAAAAACGGGGCGATCGCCGCCAGATTATCCATGTCGTTAATAGGGATAATATTAACACTAACCAAGGAAGCCATTTTAAAAATAACTGCAATCTAGAAGAATTGGAGTTGTTTTTTTCGGAAGGTAGCATCATTTTTTTAAGGCATTATTTTTAGCTAATTTGTAAAGTGGGCAGCGCGCACCCTACTAGCTAATTTGTAAGGTGCGCACCGCGCACCCTACTAGCGGAACACACCTAAAATGGTGCGTAACAATTTGCGGCTCGCAATTAGCAATTAGCAATTAGCAATTAGCAATTAGCAATTAGCAAAAAGCGTTAATATTTTTACCCACACTTTTAACTCTGCTGCACTACTACTAGCTTAGAAAGCGAGAGTCGAGAGCGAGAAAAATTTATTGACTAAATTCTTGACTAAAAGATAAAAATTCCTAATAATAGATTATCTTAAATCTTGATTTGCCAGCGGCCAAATATCGAGCTGCTAGCAAGGGAGGGCCATAATCGGCCAAAAAACCAGACCTGGCACTTTTGCAAACATCAACCGATTTTAGCTTTTGAAAAGACAAAAACAAGCTCTGGCCTTAAAAAACGGCCCGGCGATCGCCCACAAAAATACTCGCTCTCGACGGCAGCTCCTGCTAGGTTTAGTATTCGGCATCTTAATACTAATAGTATGCGCTTTTGCCAGCATCAGCGCCGGAACTACGGAAATTCCCCTAAGCACGATTTATAAAGCATTTACAGCCTTCGACGCTTCCACGGACCAACTAATAGTCCGCACCTTGCGAGTGCCGCGAACGGCCATCGCCATGGCCGTCGGTGCTTCTCTGGCCGTAGCCGGAGCCATCATGCAGGGATTAACCCGAAACCCCCTGGCCAGCCCCGCAATTTTGGGCATCAATGCGGGCGCGGCCTTGGCCGTCGTTGCCAGTCAATTTATGTTCGCCTCCTCCTCCCTCGGCCTGTACGCCACTTTTGGCTTTTTAGGGGCGGGTATAGCTGCCGCTACGGTTTATTGTTTGGGCTCCCTCAGTCGCGGCGGCCCCACCCCCGTCAGACTGACTATTGCCGGCGCGGCTTTAACTGCCCTTTTGAGTTCCTGGACCACTTTAATTCTAATCTTGGACCAGGAAAGTTTAGAAGAAATTCGGTTTTGGTTGGCCGGCTCGGTGACAGGAAGAGACATCGACTTGTTTTTGCAAATATTTCCTTATATGCTACTGGGATTGACAATGGCTTTTGCCCTAGCCAGACAAATTACGCTCCTAACATTAGGTGAGGAAGTAGCGACGGGGTTGGGAGTGCGAACTACTTGGGTGAAAGTCGTCGCGATTATCTGCGTCGTGCTTTTGGCAGGTAGTTCGGTGGCGATCGCCGGTTCCATCGGTTTTATTGGATTGATAATTCCCCACGTCGCTCGTTTTTTAGTAGGAGTCGATTATCGCTGGCTCGTGCCTTATGCCGCAATTTTAGGTAGCATTCTTTTATTATTAGCAGATATCGCGGCCCGAGTGGCGATCGCTCCTGTAGAACTTCCGGTTGGTGTAATGACAGCTTTAATTGGCGGACCTTTCTTTATTTATTTAGCTTTGTCAAAGGTGAGGAAGTAGGGAATAGGCAAAAGGTTTTTATCTCCCCCGTCCTTTTTTGGAAGGGTTGTTATAATAGTAAATTATATTGGGATTTAAGCCAAGAGGAATAGAAACAATGACATTAAAAACCATCATTAAAATAACAACAGATGGAAAATTGGAGCTACCCCCAGAAATTCGTTCTCGGTTACAGTCTGGGGATGAGTTTTTCTTGTGGGAAGAGAAGGATACTATTATCTTAAAAAAAGTTCAAAATTCTGGGGCGGACGATATTACACAACAGGAAAAAATCAAGGGAGACGAGGGCTTTTTTGAAATAGCAGATCCCTTGGCAGAATTGAACAAAATTGACCCAATTACTGAGGAAGAAATCCAAGAGGAGATTCGAGCTTACAGACGGGAAAAACGAGAATTAAGTTAAATTTATGCGAGTTGTTTTGGATACAAATACGGTGATTTCTGGGTTGTTTTGGCGAGGCAGACCTTTTGAAGTTTTGGAATTAATGCGATCGGTAAAAATAAAGGTTTACACCTCTGAAGCAATACGAGAAGAGTTATTGGAAGTTCTACAGCGTCCTAAGTTTTCCCAAAAATTAGCTTTATTAAACTCTAGCGCGCAAGAAGTGGTTAGGAGTCGCGCAAAAATAAACTACCAGATGAAGGAAAATCGTAGGTTGGGCTCTGTGAAACGCAACCCAACAAGTCGGTACCTTATTACTACGCAAGTCCTTAATCGCTTTATTTCCTGGGTGGAAGTCATAGAGGTTGGGGAAGTTGCAAAAATTGTCACTTCTGACCCAGACGACGACCAAATTATTGCCTGTGCCAAATTAGCCAACGCTGATTTTATTATTTCAGGGGATGCCGATCTCCTGAACGTCAAGGATGACATTTCTATCCAGGTTGTGAATGCTGGTCAGTTTTTGGATATTTTAGCTAGTTACAATGAGGAATTATAAAACATATCTTTTCCCGAGTTAGTTGCTTTTTGCAATGACCGAGAGCAACCTACCCCCTTAATTTATCGACCTCAAATTTGGAACCAAATTAATCAAAATGACTGACAAAGAACTGCCAGAATTACAGAAAAAAATCGATATGGGCGTAAAAAAAGCCAGAGCCGAAGCTATAGAAAGACACCGCCTTTTAGGACAATCCATAAGCGTAGAAAGAGATGGGAAAATTATTACTATACCCGCAGAAGAAATCCCGCCATTAAAGCAAAACAATCCAGAAAAGCATACTTAATATATTAGTAGAAAACCAGCCAAGAAACCCGGTTTTTTGGAAAAACCGGGTTTCTGAAATAAAGGATTAATTTTTCCTTATCGATCGTCTGTTTTCAGCCAAGCCTAATTGTTAGTTGTTAATTGTTAATTATTAATTTTGATAATGAGAAAACCCTGGTTAATTATCCGCCCCCAAAAATTCCCCATAAGCTTGCGCGTTCGTCGACGAGTGCCCGTAGTTTTATCAATCTTAGCGCTAGCGACCTTCGCTGCGATGGTCTTCGGGGTCAGCGTCGGCGAATATCCCATCCCGCCCCTGGATGCATTCGCAACTATTATCGGTTTCAACTCCGCCAACGCGGATTATTCCTTCGTCATTAATATGCTGCGCCTGCCGCGAGTTTTAATCGCTTTGCTGGTGGGGATGGGATTGGCAGTATCGGGGACGATCCTCCAATGTCTGACTCGCAATCCTCTGGCCGCTCCCGGAATTATTGGGGTCAATGCCGGGGCGAGTTTGGCCGCCGTGGGGCTTATCGTCTTGCTGCCAAACGCTCCTTTTTTTGCGATTCCTATTGCCGCTTTTGGGGGAGCGATGGCGATTACGATTCTTATTTACTTAATGGTTTGGGAAAAGGGAAACTCTCCGATCTATTTGATTTTAGTCGGCATCGGTTTGAGCGCGATCGCCAATGCCTTGACCACCGCGATCGTAACTTTTGGAGAAATAAACAGCGTTTCTCAAGCTTTGGTTTGGATCGCGGGTAGCGTTGCCGGACGCGGTTGGCAATATTTCTGGCCTTTAGTTCCTTGGTTGGCAATCTTTTTGCCCCTAACATTTTTGCTTTCCAAAGACCTCGACGCTCTTTATTTGGGAGAAGATGTCGCTACCAGTTTGGGCAGTCCTCTTGAATGGCGGCGAGGTTTTTTGTGGTCGAGTGCCGTTGCTTTGGCCGCTGCTTCGGTAGCGACGGCGGGTACCATTGCTTTTGTAGGATTTATTGCCCCCCATTTAGCCCGGCAGTTGGTGGGGCCGAACCACCAAGGTTTGATTCCTACTGCTGCAATTGTTGGTGGATTTTTGGTCGTTTTTGCCGATTTATGCTCGCGAATTTTGTTTGCTCCTTTGGAGATTCCTTGTGGCATAATTACTGCTACTATTGGTGCGCCATATTTTCTGTTTTTACTTTATCAAAGCGATCGCAAATGAACGAACCAAATTTTTCCAAGAGTGCTTTAACTACCCGCAAGCTTACTGTTGCTTATAAAAACGGTCAGCCCATAATTTTAAATCTCGATTTAGCAATTCCCCTCGGCAAGATTACTGTTTTGGTGGGGCCTAATGGTTGCGGTAAATCTACTTTACTTAAGAGTTTGGCGAGGTTGTTAAAACCTGTTGTCGGTACTGTCTATTTGGATAGCGTTTCTATTTTTAAGTTGCCAACAAAAGAGGTGGCAAAACGATTGGCGATTTTGCCTCAAGGTCCGAGTTCCCCCGAAGGTTTGACCGTGGAGGAGTTGGTGGCCCAGGGGCGATACCCCCACCAAAGCTGGTTGCAACAGTGGTCCCCAGAAGATGAAAAAGTTGTTCAACAAGCTTTGGCAACAACGGGACTTTTGGAGTTGGCCGAGCGATCGCTCGA
>CAZUCT010000179.1:0-15503 GCA_964619285.1 uncultured bacterium
CGGCAACAGCATTATTAGAAGCATTGCCATTAGTGGTAGTTGCAATTTGGTCTCGGAAATTAAGATCGCCACCGGCAACAGCATTATTAGAAGCATTGCCATTAGTGGTAGTTGCTATTTGGTCTTCTGTAGTAAGATCGTCTCCTGCTTCGAGAGTTATTTCTGCGTCTCCCCTTCCGGTAGTAACTTCAACATCTCCTGCAGTTACATCTTCCGCTGCCCTCAAAGTTATCGCCCCCGCAGTACCATCGGAGCGAATTTCTACATCGTAAGTGGAAATGGAACCATCGGTTGCTTCTACATTTATCGCGCCCGCACTCGTAGTACCGATAGAACTCAAATCTCCCGTTCCCACCTCTTGTCCGTTAATAACTATGCTGCCACTGTCTCCATTGGGAGCTTGAGTCGTGACATTTCCGGTATTAACTCGTGCTGTTGTACTTTGTACTCGCAAATCGCCGCTTTGCGTCAAGCCATAGGATGATACATTAGCTAGATTGACATTTTCTGATGCGTTTAATTCTACATTACCACCTACCCCTGCTTCGGAAAAGGAGTCTATATCTCCTGTAGAGTTAATCTCGCCGATGTCGCTGGTGACGCTGACCGCTCCACCTCGTTCCCGTCCTTCCGAACGTATGCCGCTTAGAGTTATGCTTCCAGGGGATGCGAGGGTGACGTTGCCTGCAGTGCCTTCCGTAGAAAAAGTGTTTAACGCCCCTGCGGCTTCAATGCTGTTGTCGCTGCGGCTGTCGATACTGATATCGCCTCCTTTTTGGGTGCCTTGGGAAAGGATAGCATCCGTATGGATGTGACCTTCTGCATTTAAGGTTACGTTGCCGGCAGTGCCTCTTTCTGAGAAGGTTTCTAATTCTTGGGTGGCGTTAATTGCACCCCGTCGGCTGGTAATTTCTATGTCTCCACCTCGGGTGGGAGTTTCTGGGTTGAGGGCGCTGGCGGTGAGGTTGCCCGTGGTAACGTCTCCCAGGGCGTTGAGGGTGATGTTACCGGAACCGTCGGGGGAACGGGAGTTGATAACGCCTGCGCTGGTGTCGATGGTGCCGTTGTTGCTGGTGATGGTGATGTTGCCCGCTTCTCCCGATGTTGCCGATCCTTGGGGGCGGGGGATTAGGGTAAAGTTGTCGTTTACTTGCAGTCGCCGCCTCACAAAACCGGAGGCGAGGTCTATTTGACCGAGTTCGAGGGCGTTTTCTCCAGTTATCTCAACTGTTCCAGTGTCGCCGTCGTCTGCACCTGAATAAATTCGCGCCGCGCCGGTGTCGATGTTACCGCCTGCATTAATAATGATGTCTCCCCCCCTACCCGATACTTCCGGCAAACTCCCCACACTCCCCACACTCCCCACACTCCCCACACTCCCCACACTCCCGTTTGACGGTTCGGAGGCAGTGATGATGTTGCTGTTTTCAATAATGTTAATGTTTCCTCCAGCGTTGATGCTAATTTGACCGCCGTTTTCGTTGGCGAAAGAATAGATGTTGCTGGTGGTGATGTTGCCCCTTGGGGCTTCTAGGGTAACGTTGCCGGCAGCGCCGTCTCCGGAATAGTTAGTTAAGCTGCCGTTGCTGGTGTCGATGTTGCCCCTTCGTGCGGTTATACTGATTTCACCGCCTTGTTGTTGGCCGTGGGTGCTGATGGTGTTGGCGGTGATGTCGGTTCGCGCTTGGAGGGTGACATCGCCGGCGTTGCCTTGGTTTGAGAATGATTGGATGGGTTGGGTTGCGGTGATGCTGCCGTTGTTGCTGGTGATGCTGATGTTACCACCGTCGGCTGGTTGTCGTTTGTTGTTGGCGCTGGAGGTAACAACTCCGGTGGTGATGTTGTTGCGGGCAGTTATGGCGATGTTGCCTGCGTTGCCAGCCCTGGTGCTTCTGGCGGAGATGGTGCTGTTGGGGGCTCGCAGTCGTCCGGTGTCGATGGTGATGTCGCCACCTTGCCCCCTACCCCAGGTTTCTGTGAGGATAGTGCCTTGGAGTCGGAAGGTTCCTGTGGGGGCGATATTGATGCTGCCGCCGTTGCCGCTGCTACTGGTGGCGGCTGAGATAGTTACTCCTTTGGCGATGCGGAGGTTTTGGGTGTCGATATTGATGGTGCCTGCGTTGCCCGCGCCTTCGGTTTCGACTGTGATGCGACCGTTGCCGCTGATGTCTATGCTTTCTGGGGCGCTGAGGTTGATGTTACCGCCGTTGCCCGTAGCAGTTGTGCGGGCGGAGATGAAACCGCTGTCGGTAAAGGTGATGTTGAGGTCGGGGTTGCTGTCATAAGGTGTGAGGGTGAGGGTGCCTGCGGGAGATTCGCCCTGGGTTTCGGCGAAGATTCCCAGTTCTCCAGAGATGTCGAGGTTGTTGGCGTTGATGCTGATGTTGCCTCCTGCTTCGGTGGCGGTTGATGCTTCTTTGGCGGTGGCGCTGATGGATGTGCCTTCGCCAATGCTTACGGTTCGGGAGTTGATGTTGATGTTGCCTGCGGTTCCGGGGCTGTTGGTTTCTGCATTGATGCCTACTCCATCTGTTAGGGTGAGGTTTCTGGTGTCGATGTTGATGGTGCCGGCGTTGCCTTCTCCCGTAGTTTCGACTGAGATTTTGCCGTCGCCGCTGATGTCTATGCTTTCTGGGGCGCTGAGGTTAATGTTGCCGCCGTTGCCCGTAGCAGTTGTGCGGGCGGAGATGAAACCGCTGTCGGTAAAGGTGATGTTGAGCTCGGGGCTGTTTTTGTAGGGTTGGAGGGTGAGGGTGCCTGCGTCGGCTTCTCCTGCGGTTTCTGCAAAGATTCCCAGACGGCCTGAGATGTCCAGGTCGCTGGCGTTGATGGTGATGTTGCCTCCCGGTTGTTGGCTGGTAGCACCACTGCGGGCGGTGGCACTGATTTGGGCGTCTTCGCCGATGACGAGATCGCGGCTGCTGATTTCTATGTTTCCGGCTTGACCGGCGCTGTTGGTTTCGGTGGTGAGGCTGGTTCCTGTTTCCAAGGTGAAGGTTTCGGTCTCGATGTTGATGGCTCCTGCGTTGCCCGCCCCTTCGGTGGAGGCTGAGATGCTGACTCCATCTGCTATTGTTAGGTTTTGGGTTTCGATGTTGATGCTGCCTGCGTTGCCTTCTGCTGTGGTTTGGACGAAGATGTTGCCGTCGCCGCTGATGTCTATGTTTTCTGGGGCGCTGAGGTTGATGTTGCCGCCGTTGCCACTGGAACTGGTGGAGGCGGAGATGAAGCCTTCGTTACTAAAGGTGATGTTGAGGTCGGGGTTGCTGTCGTAGGGTTTGAGGGTGAGGGTACCTGCGTCGGCTTCTCCTGCTGTTTCGGCGAAGATTCCCAGTTGCCCGGAGATGTTGAGTTGGTCGGCGTTGATGTTGATGTTGCCGCCCCCTGTGGTGTTGGTGGAGTCGGCAGTAATGGTGGCACTGATTTGGGCGTTTTGGCCGATGTTAACCGTGTTGGCTTGGATGCCGATGGTTCCTGGAGAACCGACACCGCTGGTTTCGGTGGTGAGGCTGGTGTCTTGGTTGAGGTTGAGGGCACTGGCTTCGATGTTGATGCTGCCTGCGTTTCCTGCAGCTTGGGTGTTGGCTTGGAGTTGGCTGTTGTTGGTAAGTTCGATTTCTAGGGGGGAGTTGATGCTAATGTTGCCAGCTTGACCTCGGGCGCTGGTGTTGCTGGCGATTTCGCTGTTGTTAAATGTTATTGTTCCCCCAGTGCTGGAGATGTTGACGTCGCCTGCTGGTCGGTTTCCTTTGGTGTCGCTTTGGATGCTAACGTTGTTGAGGTTAATGTTGCCCGCGCTGATGATGGATACATTGCCGGATTGTCCTTGTTCGCCTACGTTTACTTCAAGTATTTCACCGAAAAGTTCTATGGTTACTTGCTTGCTAGTGATAATAGATAAGTTATTAAGTAAAAGGTTTTCTCGCTCCTGACTTTCTATTGTCACCGTTCCTGACTGGGAGTAAGCAGAAAGAGTCAGAATTTCGAGGTCAGCAAGGTTGTTAGCGCTAATCGCAACATCTCCACCGTTTCGAGAGTTCTCCCCACCTACTGAAAAACTTCTCGCTTGTAGTTGTTCGAGTTGTTCTATGTCTCCTTCTTTTGAAGAATTAAAATTTATCGTCTCTGCGGCGACAAAAATGCTTCCTCCATTCCCCGAACTGCCACTGGGTGCAGAAGAAAAGGAGTTGAGAGATTCCGTCGTGACATCGCTTACTGCCATTTGAGCGATATCTCCACCATCTCCCGAGTTGCCTATGCCGGCAACAGAAGAAGAGGAATTGAGTCTGGATGCAGTTATAGCTTTCTCTGCAGTTTGAGCGATATCTCCCCCATTCCCCGAGTTGCCTATGCCGGAAGAAGAAGAAGAGTTGAGGGATTCTGTAGTTATAGCTTTCTCTGCAGTTTGAGCGATATCTCCTCCATTCCCCGAGTTGCCTATGCCGGCAGAAAATGAGTTGAGGGATTCTGTAGTAATATTACCTTTTGCTATTTGAGCAATATCTCCCCCATCTCCAGAATTACCATAAATGTCGCTTAAAGAATAAGAAGAAAGCGCTCCTGTAGTGATATTACCTCCTGCTGTCTGGAGGATATCTCCCCCATCACCTGAGTTGCCACCCGCACCGTTAGAAGCAGAAGAAGAAGAATCGATAGATTCCGCAGTCAGGTTTCCCCCTGCTGTCTGAGCGATATCTCCCCCATTTCCCGAGTTGCCGCTATATACGCTAGAGGAGGAAGAAATAAATTTGCTAGCAAGATTGCCCCCTGCAGTTTGAGCGATATCTCCGCCATCCCCCGAGTTGCCTGCAAATGACAAAGAAGATGAGCCTAAAATTTCTACAGTCAGGTTGCCCCCAGCAGTTTGGACGATATTTCCTCCATCCCCCGAGTTGCCTGCAAATGAAACAGAGGACGAAACGAGAGACTCTGTAGTGATATTACCTTCTGCTGTTTGGACGATATCTCCGCTATTTCCCGAGTTGCCTTCAGATATTGCAACAGAACTGGTATTGACCGATTCAGCACTGATATTACCTGCCGCTTTTTGAGTAATATTTCCACCGTTCCCCGAAACCGAACGAGCAAAGAGCGAACCTGCTGTGGTATCAATGGAACCCCGATCGCTTTCCATGCTAATATAACCTGCATTACCTCTCCCGCCCCAAGAGTCAAGATAAAATCCTCTTTCATCCAAAACAAACTCACCAGAATCAGTAACAACCTCTACAGTCTTAATATCTTCTGAAGCCCTCATCTCAACATTACCCCCGTTGCCGCTAGATGATGAAGCACCCAGAGTGCCGGCAGTAGTATCAATACCTCCCTTCCTGCTTTCCAAGCTAATGTTCCCTCCCCTTCGGTTTCCATTGCTGGAAGCATCTACATCCGCAGTTTGGAGATTGCGGGCCGCAGTAAAACTAATATTACCACCCCTGCCCAACTCGGAACTAGCATTAATCCGACTGGCGGTAGTATCAATACCCCCACTACGACTTTCCAAAGTGACATCCCCCGCGTTGCGATTCTTCGTTCTTGTATCGATATCTTCTGTGGCAGTAATCTTCCCTTCCGCAGATAGTATCAGGTCGCCTCCACTGCCAATCCTAATACCAGTCGCATCCTCCGTCACCCCGCCAACAGTCACCGAACCCAAAACGTCAAAAAACGCTCCGCCGCTACCCGCTGCTGCCTCTAATTTACTCACATCTAACCGCAGTGGCGCGTCTAACAAACCGATGCCGCCGCTACCCAAGGTTTGCAATAAAACGCTACCGCCAGTTATTAAAGAATTAGGAGAAACCCGCCCAATATTCCCTCCATTGGCATCAATTAAAATCCTTCGAGTTGTGGTTAAATTCTCTAAATTAATATCTCCTACTTCCCCCAAACTTCCCAAGCGAATAGTAAGATTACCGGCACCAGCATTTAATGTCGTATTTTCCCGTTGATTAATATTAGCTGCCCCCGCACTTCGATTAACAATATTAGCTCCATCGTCGTTGCCAAATAAACTAATATTCCCGTTGCCAGTGGAAGTGTTAATATCGGCATTAAGATTAATACTCCTTCCCGCTTTTAATTCCACCGAACCAGATGTATTTATTTCCCGATTTACCGTTATGTCGTTATCAGCTTGCAGGGTGACATTTCCTTCTAATTCTTCGATATTTTCCGCCGAAATAGTCACGTTATAATCTGCATCTGGGGCAAAAGGATCTACCGTTTCTGCCACTTCGGTAATTTCCGTTTCTTCTGTATTTTCTTCCCCCGATAACCGATCCGCTTCATCCGCTTCAACATCCGCTGCCAACCCATCTTTTTCCTCCCCCGATAACCCATCTGCCCTCGTCCCTTCAACATCCGTTGCCAACTCGTCAACGGTAATATTTTCTGGGTCAAATAAAATCGTTCCCGCTTCTCCATTAGCAGCGCTAACATCGATAAAACCATTAACCATTAATTGTTGTTTTCCCGACACTTCTACCAACCCGCCGTTACCCGAATATTCTCCTCCAGTGGCGCTAATATTTCCCTCAAAACGAGTCGTTCCATCGGACCAAATTATTACCCGTCCGCCGCTGCCATTTTCTAACGCATTTGCCGAGATAAAAGAGTTATTATTAATAACAGTTTGTTGCGAAGCTGGCAAGCGATTATTTCCTTGAAAATCTCCCCCAATAAATACATTTCCCCCGCCGTTAATTCCGTCGGCGTTAATATTGGCGTTGAGGACGCCGACTCGGGAACCTAAAATGTTGATTTCCCCGCCGATGTTGCTGCTGGATGTGTCGATGTTACCGGAGGCGATCGCCATTCCCACTTCCCCAGAAACCCGGTTTCTCGTTTCTCCCACCCCAGAAACCCGGTTTCTCGTTTCTCCCACCCCAGGAGCCCCAGAAACCCGGTTTCTCAAAGAAACCGGGTTTCTAGAGCCCGCAGTTAACACAACCTGCCCGTTTTCGTTAACCGTCAACCCCGTAGCGTGGGAGTTGGCGCTACCTTCTGTCAGCAAACCGGGTAAGGATAGCGGTGTAATCTCATCTTGGGAGGCTAAAACCCGACCTTCGGAACCCAAGCGGGATATTTCCAAATTCAAAATATGTCCCGTTTGAGAAATGCGAATAGTATCGCCCCCTTCTACCGCAGCAATAGTGACGTTACCCCCAGAAGTAGATAACTCGCCGGTATTAATTACCGTTCCGCCAGTTAGGGTCAGATTTTGTCCCGGAGATAATTCTAGGTTGCCGCTATTAACTATTGCCCCCGGTTGGGATACATCAAATCTATACCCGCTAGGAGTTCCGACCAAATTTTGATAATCGTTAGTACCAATAGCGTTAAACCAATTATTCCCGAAACCAATACCCGTGGCAGTGGTGACGCTGAAAGCTGCGGGAACGTCTAACCTCGCATTGGGCCCGAAGATGACTCCGGCAGGGTTCATCAAATAGAGATTAGAGTTGCCCCCGGTGACAGTAATTAAACCGTTAATAATAGAAGCGTTGCCCCCGGTGACTCGCCCCAGAATGTTCTGGATGTTAGGGGCCGAGATAAAGTTAGCCGTTTGGCCCGCGTCGAGGTTGAATTGTTGGAAACTGTGGAAAAGGTTGGCCCCATTGCCGCTGGTAGTACCGCCAGTGATGTCGAAACGTTGACCGTTATTATTGATAACTGTTCCAGTGCCGTCGTTAGCGGGAGTGATGTTTTGAGCTAGGACAGGTATAGCTGTAGCTAAGGTTCCTACGAAAGAACCAACAGCTAGCAAGCAGTAATAATTTTGATGGGATAATTTCATAGTTTGCACCCACAGCTTTGTTAAATTTTTGGTCGAACTAGCCTAAAATTAAAGTCTCGAATCTGTCGCTAGGGACTCTAAGCGATCGCTTTTGTGATGTTCCCGGGCCAGGGCTAATGTCACTTTCTTTGTCAACCAATACCAGCTAGCGATGATAATAAAGGTAACAATAATTACTAATAATGGGCCTTTCGCTGTTAAGTCGTTCATCACCCCGGTCACTACCATATCGGGATTCGTCACTAGATCCCAACTGTTAAAACGTCTGAAACGTCCTAAAAAGATGCCCAAGGCTGACAGACCGTGTACGATTAACTCTGTCTGCCAGATAAATTTCCCCCAGTTTTGTCGTTTCATGTAGTCGCCCATATAGACTAAAGAAAGGGTATATGCCTCGAATCCGATAAACATAAATAGCAAGTATTGGGGAACTATTGCTAAAGTTAAAACCCAAACCGAGTAATCGCTTCTAATGTCCTCGTATAGATGAATGATGTCGGTTAAAACATAAGGTGCATTGGGTAAAAATGCGATGAATACGAAGAAGCCTAACCACCATCTGAGAAAACGATGTCTCGGATTGTTCTCTGGTCGGTCTCGAAACTGCCAGAAGTCTAGGTACATTAGCAATAATGTAACGCATAAAACTCCTACTATATAAATAGCTGCATTTCCTCGAAGGAAGTAGCTTCCATAAACTAACACCCTCTTGAGATTGGGTAATAATGTAGCCCCTAGCAGCAGTAGAGTTCCCCATAGTAATACGGGCGATCGCGGTTTGCGGAACAACCAGAAGGCAAGGGCTAACGGTACTAAGGCTAAAAACAAATTCCAGGTCATCCAGCCGCTATTGCCCATTAAGGCGTGCCATGCGGGAGTTAAAAAATATTGACTTATCTTGGCTATCATGGGTACTTACTCCAAGTTTCAAAACCGTTTTTCTCAAGATGTGGCGATCTATTGCCACATTCTTCTACTAAAGGAACTTTCAATCTTTTGAGCCATCGTTCCAGAAAACTGCGGTCAAGTTTGTAAGACTTCCAACCACACAATAACTGTAGTTCCCCTATTTGTTAATTCCTTTTTCTCTCTAAAATTGCTTGGCAACCACTGAGAAACGGCTGGAGAAAATACTTCTATTTCTCCTTGCATTTGATGTATTAAATCTCGGGCGATCGCCAATCCCAAACCGCTTCCTGGAATCTCTGTATCTGCTTTTTCTCCCCGAAAATTGCGCTCGAACAAATGCTCTAAATCTGCAGCCGGAATTCCATAACCCGTATCGCTAATCGCTATTGGTACTTGATTTGAGCATGGGGAATTGCCTGCTTTAATGTAAATACTTCCTCCAGATGCCGTGTATTTTATAGCATTATCTATTAAATTGCTCAAAACTTCCCGCAAAGCTTTTTTATTCCCTCCCACTGGGGGTAAATTAGCGGGAATTTCTGCTCGTAAATCTAACTGTTTTTCTGCCGCGATCGCTCTTCCAGAAACTAACAAAGGTTCTAAAATTTCCGCCACTGAAACTGACTCTAAAAAATCCGAACCTGGCAATAATGGCAAAATTTGGCGCGAAGTTCTTTCTAACTTAGGTTCATTGTCTGCTAATTCTACTTCTGGCTCTATTATTTGCCAATTCTCGGGAGGAAGGCTAATTATTTGTTCGCTTACATCGATTGTTTCGTCGATTTGTTCCACCAATTCTCGGAGGCGATCGCTTTCTCTGACGATACTATTTGCTATTTCCTTATTCTTATCTTCTGGCAAGAGTCGCTTTAATAATAATTTGCCAAAAGTTCCCAAAGCCGTTAGCGGACTTTTAAATTGATGCATCAGAGAATGCATCCGATCGTACTGTTGAGATTGCAGTTGTTTTTGTTCTTTAAACTTTTCCTTTAACCACTGAGAACGTTGTTCTAAAATGCAGGCATTGGCAAGAGTTCTTGCTACTTGTTGAAGTTGGGCTTTTTCCTTTCGGTTCCAGGGTCGATCCGCCCTGGCACTTACTAATAGCCCCATCATTATTTCATCTTGGATTAAGGGTAAGACTATTTGAGGTTGTTTGGGAGATTTTTCTTCTTTTTCTTGACCTGCCGGGGGGCGATCGCTTTGTGCCGGCGCTATCGCTCTTGGCGTCCATTCTGTAGCCAACAGTCGCGGGATAGACTCCCCTACCTCTAATGAAGATGGTAATGGCTTCGGCGGTCTCGCTGCTTCCCATTCTCCGGGGCTCTCTGGGTAGGCCACTATCGGAATTAGCTTTCCTTTACCATCTTCCGTTAATTTTTCTGTTAAATAGACTACACTTAACGAAGCCCCCCAATTTGAGATCAGGGCTAATTGCGATTGGCAGAGGGTAACAAATTCTGAACTGGTGGACATTAACATTGGCGCCCGATTTAAGTTTCTTTTTCATATTATAAAAGCTTAGAAACCGACCTGTGAAACCCGGTTTTTCTAAAAAACCGGGTTTCTGAGATACCAAAGAACAAGGTCTTATTCCATCTTCGTTTTAGATTTTAGATTTTTTACAACCATTCCTACATGGCCCAAATTTGGACCAAAACTGTATAGAATGTTTCAAAATATTACAAACTCTTGAGTTTTTGACCTTAAATTAATATAATGAAATCAAATTTTGTAGCCACAACTACACCAATCGGCTAACATAGGAGGTAACGAAATTGGCTAGGAGACGCAAGCGCAAAAGCCGTCGCAGACAAGAAGGACGCAGGATTTTAGAGTGTGTACCTCAATACAATATTGAAAGCGGCGAAGAAAAACCAGTAACGGCAGCCCGTAAATTTATTCACGCCCAAGGTATTGTTCCTCCTGCTTTGCTTTTAGTTAGAAGAAACGAGCATACCACGGATAGGTACTTCTGGGCAGAAAAAGGTCTCTTCGGCGCTCAATACGTCGAAGAAAATCATTTTCTGTTTCCCAGCTTGAAAGGCATCATAGAATCTAAGGCAGCAGGAACTCTACCAACACCAGTAGTTACAGCAGCTACAGTAGTTGGTGCCGCAGAAACAAGAGAAACACCAACACCAGTAGCTACAGCAGCTACAGCAGTTGGTGCCGCAGAAAAAGCACAACTTGTGGTAGTGGGTGTCGGTCAAACTTAAGCTCGAAGGATTTGTGTCACCTTGCTTGTTGGCCAAAAATTGAAAGAAAACGATCCAGTTTGAACGAGTAAAAATACGCAAATTTTTAAAGTGGGCTTGTCTCTGTAGTGATTGTTGGGAATCGCAGAGACATAACTCACAAGCAATTGTGTTAATTGCTTTAGATTTTTGGACTTTTTCTCGGGCCTGGCCGGGTCGGTAGAAGTCCAAATCGCCATCTAATAAATTACCAGAAAAGCGGCTGCCATCCGTAAATTTGATTATTGCTCGATTCGCAAATTAAGAGTCCGTTGGAGGACAGTTAGCTCGTCGCGATGGCCGGTAACGGCGATCGCGCTTTCTGTTTTCTGGCCATCGTTGGCCACCCATTCTAACTGGATGGAGACTCGTTCGGGGCGTTCGGCCTTTTGCCAGTAAAAAATCCCGGCCAAAGGAGATAAGAGCCCTAACCACAGAAACAACTCGCCGCTTTGGGGAAAGATCGTTGACAAAGCAAGGCCCAAACAAAGACAGCCACAAGCTGCTAAAAAACTTAAAAAAATGGCCATAAACCAACTGGGACGGACCAACCCTTCAAAAGTCAGTTGGTTCTCTGCGGCATCCAGGGCCGCTAGTCGATAGGCCCGATTTCTAAAATAGTCTTTTAATTGGTCTAACAGGGAGTCTGCCTCTCGGTCTGCAATCAGTTTAACTGTCTGGGTGCGGTCTTTTACCGATGCTTTGATAAAGAAAAAAAGACCTATGGTTGATAAACAGGTGAGCATAAATGCCGTTCCCAAAACCGGAGCATCCATATATATTGATTTTTAATTTTGATTAATTGCCACAATTGTACAAAAAATAACGCGATTCAGAGGTTATGACTCGGTTTGGACCTGAACCTCTGAAACTTGAGGCCGAACGTGGCCCCCGTCCACATATCGCTCCCAAAGACGGGCCAAATCCTCAGCTTGAGACTGCCATTGAGGTAAGATTTGATACATCCGGCGGGGCCGCCCTCTGCCGGGTACTTTTTTCCAGTTACCCTCAATGATGCCTTTATCTTCAAGAAATTTGAGGGCATTGTAGAGTACGGTGTCGGAAAGTCGGTAAACAGAATATTCCTCCTGGAGTCTGCTGACGAGTTCGCTGCCATAAGATTCCCCTCCCAGAAAGACCGACAGGATGTAACAAACGGCCAGTTCTTTATTGAGATAAATTGGAGGGGGGTTTTGAAAAAATCGATAAATTTCGTCAAAAGTCATCTTTTGAACCCACAAACTTTTTCTCCAATTTATCCCGGCTTTTTGGGTGGATCTCGACTTTTTGAGGTTGACTATAGGGGTGAAAGTACCTACAGTGGGGGAAATGAAAAAAAGATCTAGGCGATCGAAAATAGTCAGAATGCTTATCTCCCTTTTTTTGGCCCTCGCTGCTTTGGGTCGTCTGTGGGCCATCTGTAACAGATGGCCCTAACTTAATTCAAGTCCAACATGGCCTGCAAGGTGAAGCTGAGAAAACAGAAACTACTTATTATCAGGCCGATGAGAGCGATCGCCGTTACTGGTTTATTAAAAAAAGGTTTGAGTTGCTCCCAGATGAAAAAGAAAACCCCCAAGGTAAAAGTAATAAAGTAGCGGGGATACCGCGAAATATTTTGGAAAAAGTCTCCCATAGTCTCGAGCAAGTTAAAATTGTACGTTTCTATATTAATATAGTTTTTTTAATCTTGGCTCTACGCACCAATTTTATTTTTCTTCCCATTCAACTTTCCTCTGGTTTGTAATTAAGAATTAAAATTTCATTGACTTTACCTCTTTTGCAAGCTTGAGAATTGATATTTCTGCTAGCAGTCACATTTTGGAATTTTTCGCGATATTTTCCGTACAATTCCAGAATAAAATCCGTTCGAGAATTGCTCAACATCAGGTAACAACCTTTCTCATCCAGATTGTCGAAAACTTCCTTTAAGCGTTTTTGTTCTTCCTTGTTAAACCCATCAAGATAGTAGCCAGTAAAAGATGCAGTATTCGACACTGGATCGTAAGGCGGATCTAAATAAATAAAATCACCTTTTTTCGCATCCTTAACCGCTTTTTCAAAATCTCCATCTAAGATTTCTATTTGGTAGTTATTTAAGTAATTACTTACAGATTTTAAAACTTTTTCATCTAAAATATTAGGATTTTTGTACTTGCCATAAGGTACGTTAAATTGACTTTGAGAATTTACTCTAAACAAACCGTTATAACAAGTTTTATTAAGATAAATAATTCTAGCAGCTTTTTCCACAGGAGATAGAGCTTCATATTCTTGAGGCTGACGGTCTAAACTTCTAATGTTATAATAATACTCCTGGCTGTTTTTTACTTGATGGTATTTTAACTCTTCTATTAACTCATCCACTGAATCTCTGACTGCTTTGTAGCAGTTAATAAGTTCTGTATTCTTATCATTTATTACTGCATTTTCTGGCTGCAATTTAAAAAGAAATGCACCCGCACCAACAAAGGGCTCGTAATATCTATTACAACTTTTGGAAAAACCCTTTGGTTTATATTTCATCAGTTCCGGTAATAATTGCCGTTTGCCCCCTGCCCACTTTAAAAATGGTTTAAGAATTGGATTTTTTTCTCCCACAAACATACCTCTACATCTATTGCAAAAATGATTTTATCCTAAATTGAATAATTCGTCAATCACTTTTGAGAAAAAATTTTAGAGGGCCATTTTTATTTTGTAGCAAGCATTTAGGTGCTTACTACAAACTAGAGAAAAATAATGAAACTATTCCGATTTTAAATTAGCGATTTGTTGAGAAAACCACAAGGCAGCGCTACCGTTGGTTCCCTCGTTCAAACGTGCCAAAGTTTGCTCTAATAAAGAAATCGGTAAACCAGTTAGCGCTAAAGAAGTAGCAACTTCCTCATACTTACCATTAGACTGTAATTGAAAGGCAAAAATCCGCGTTACTCGGACGTCAATTACCCAATATTCGGGAATTTCCAAAGCAGCATAAAGGGCTTTTTTCTCATCTAAATCGCTTGCTAGAGTTGTATCCGAAATATCTCCCACTAAATTAGGAACTCGCCAGCGTTCTAAATCAATTCGACGGGAGGTTCCTGGTTCTCGCCGAGGGTAATTTTCTCCCAGATATAATACTAAATCTGGTGCGGCGGCGATTTCTTGGCTTGCTTTTTCTAACAAGCAGCGTCCCAGAGAACTAAAGATTTGTTCCGGTCGTTGAGCGAACCAGATATAAAACAACATTGTAAACAAATCGCTAATAGTAGCGCGATCAATTCCTTCCCAACCCATATCGATCGCTAATAGATTTCCTCGATGAAAAAACAGTCGAACTCTGTCAATTGTTTGCTCGTCGCGAGCAGTTAAATAGTCTTCCCAAGAGGCGGGTTGCCACTGGGGCGATATCTTGGTAAATTCGGTTTGGATGACTGGAGCAATTGAGACAGTCATAACGTTAATCTAGTAAATCTGTAAAGACAGCAGATAATAAAAATTATAACCGGCGATCTAGAAACCCGGTTTTTTGGCACAACCGGGTTTCTGAGAAAACTTCTACTAGAAACCCGGTTTTTCCAACAATACCTTCGCCAAAATAAAAAAATACCATTCGTAGGTTGGGCTCTGCGACAGCGCAACCCAACAAAATCGTTGGGTTCCACTGCGTGGAGCCCGACCTACGAGAAAATGGCGAAGGTATTTTCCAAAAAACCGGGTTTCTGAGAATACTTCGATCTAGAAACCCGGTTTTTTGGCACAACCGGGTTTCTGAGAATACTTTAAAGCACCATTATGCAGGCTACGAACTAACAAATGAAAACATCAAACTTGCCCAAAGGTTTAATCGTATCTTGTCAAGCACCTATGAACTCTCCCTTACACCATCCAGAAGTAATTGCCGCCATGGCAGAAGCTTCTATAAAAGGGGGAGCAGTGGGAGTAAGAATTGATACCCCCGAGCATATTAAAGCAGTAAGAAAAAGAATTAATCAACCGATTATTGGACTGTGGAAACAACAGCTTCCCGGTTTTGAAGTTTATATTACTCCTCGGTTTGAAGATGCAGAGGCGATCGCCCTCCCTGGAGCGGATATTATCGCCATAGATGCTACTACTAGAAACCGTCCCCAACTCGAAAAACTAGAAACTTTAATCGCGAAAATTCACGAGAAATTAAAATTACCAGTAATGGCAGACATAGACACTTTAGAAGCTGCAAAAATAGCTGCAGCTTCCGGGGCAGATTTTGTCGGAACTACCCTCTACGGCTACACTCAAGAAACCAAAAATTGCTCTCCTCCAGGTTTAGAACTGCTGGCAGAAATCGTAGAAAAACTCGAAGTGCCTGCTATTTGCGAAGGAGGAATCGCATCTCCAGAAACGGCAAAAAAAGCTTTAGATTTAGGCGCTTATGCCGTGGTAGTCGGCACGGACATTACAGGAATCGATAGTAAAGTTAGGGCTTATCAATTAGCAATCAACAATTAACAATTATCAAATTACCCGTAGAACAGGCATCCGGGAGCATCTCATATTTGTAAAAATATAGCAACCAGTTTAGGGGGTTATCAAAA
>CAZUCT010000180.1:0-15437 GCA_964619285.1 uncultured bacterium
ACCGTTATTACTACTTTAACTAAATTGTTGAGTTTTGTAAAGGGGTTTAAGAATAGAGTTTTTAATGTCATTGATAAGCTTGGCTTATGTTAATTGGGCCCGGGCCTGGCCCACTTTTCCTGGGGGAATGGCCCTAGCCAACTTGTCGTTCTCGGGCCCCGACACCCGATCGCGAACATGGCCTGCCATTGCCTACTCAACCAGCAAGAAGGTATTTTTAACATTACTTCTCGCTTGACTACTTCTCGCTTGACTACTTCTCGCTTGACTACTTCTCGTTTGACTACTTCTCGCTTGACTACTTCTCGCTTGACTACTTCTCGCTTGGCTACTTCTCGCTTGACTACTTCTCGCTTGGCTACTTCTCGCTTGACTACTTCTCGCTTGGCTACTTCTCGCTTGGCTACTTCTCCCTTGACTACTTCTCCCTTGGCTACTTCTCCCTTGGCTACTTCTCGCTTGACTACTCCGCACCTTATTAGAGGTCGCCGCCAACTGTGGAGGGGGAGAATCTTGTTGACAAAGCTCTTGACTCTCTGGAAACTGGCATTGTAAGGTTTCAATACTTCTTTGAAGTTGCGCAATTTGGCTCTGCAAAACTTCTATCTGGGCATCTTTTTCTTGTAAGCGTCGATCGAGTTGTTCGAGAGCTGCGTCTGTATTCTCTGCGGGTACTGCATTGGTAGTAGTATTAGAATTGCTTAAGTTAGATTGAGAACTAGCACCAGAATTAGCTGGTGGTAATTGGCGGCGGCTAGTAACGGGATTGGGTGAAATATTATCCGCAGGGTCATTAGCAGGAAGATTAACTGCCTGAGAATTAACTGAAGACTCAGAGTTCCGATCGCCCAACGCTGTATTTCTATTGTTTGGGTTGGTATTGCTGGTTGAGACGGTGTTTTCGATCGCCCCACCAATGGTTCCCCTGCCTCCAAATTCTGCACTAATTCCGACTCTGGTATCCCCACCCCTAGTGCTGAGAGTAGTACGCACGCCAATATCCCTACTTCCTCGATTGTCGAGACTGTAACCTGTCAGGAACGAGATAGAGGTAAAGGGCAAGTCTGTATCTCCTACAGGTATGCCGTAGTTAGCGAAACCGCTGAAGCTAACTCGGTCGTTAGCTACAAACCCAAATCCCAGTCCTAAATTAAGACTGCCGTCGGCAGATTCTAAAGAATCAGTGTATCCCAGAGAAGTTAACAGAATTACAGGGTCTCGAATTAAACTAACTTGACCCTGAACGGTGGCAGTCCAAGGATAAGCAACGCCCACAGACAAACGGGGGTCTAAGGTCGATCCTGGTGCGGGACGATATTCTAAAGACAGACCGCCACCCATGTCGGAGTCGGTTCTTGTAACCCTTTCGGTGCGATCTTCAAAATCTCGTTTTTCTGTGGTAACAAAAATGTTAGGATTGAAATTGGCTGCAATGCTGATATGGCGGCTGAAAGTGTAGCTGCCCGAAGCCGAAAAGTTAATTGATTGACCGAAGGTAGTAAAATTAAAAGGGAATCCTTCCCCATCCAAATCTGCTCCTTCTCGCCCGTCAGGCGTGTAGTTAACAGTAAAGGTGTAGGTGTAGTTTCCTGTTTCTTCTCCGGGTAGCCGCAGGGGGTCTATGGGAACTTGAGCCAGTGCGGACTGACCGACTAGCAAAATTATTGCTATAAGGGACTTGCGCAAAAATAAAATACCTACCTCTTGTAGGTTGGGTGCAGTGAAACGGAACCCAACACCGGAGTCTCTTGTAGTCTCTTGTAGGTTGGGTGCAGTGAAACGGAACCCAACACCGGAGTCTCTTGTAGTCTCTTGTAGGTTGGGTCGAGCAAACCTCCAGCCAACAGCCGGTACTTTATTCAACTTCAAGTCCCTAGCTGGAACTTCTTTTGTAATTATCGCCATTTCACTTGATTTAATCTGACTAAACGGGACTCTGCCCAGGTTAGGGTTTCCCTTTGTTCTTCTCGGGCGGTAGAAATCAAAGTTTCTGGCGGAAGCGGTACTAGAGTTGCTCCGCTGAAACCCTGTTCTTCTAAGAGGGCAGAAAGCGGTTGAACCCGCCGCCCCCAAGACGGAGCTGCCAAAACCACCCAGTCTCCCACAGTTCCCACGGCCAGGACGTAGTGCATCTGGGGCTTGGTGACGTGCAAAATAATCGGCAGCCCGCCTTTGCGGAAGTAATCGGCCAAAGATTCTAAAGTCAACTTCATTCCTCTGGCCCGAATACCTTTACTGCCTAAAGCTTGTCTTAAAGCTAAAGCGGTAATGCCTCTTTCTTCTGGTTTTTTGTCGCTTCCCGCCATTGCTTTTTCTGACAATTCCAGAATCTCGGCTTCGGTGGTTGCTTGACCGTAGTAATGAACGAGCAGGGTAGCTACAGCCGCCGGACCGCAGGTATAATAACTGGTCTGACCGATGGTTCCTTCATAGCGAAGGGTTCGATAGGGAGTAATGGGATTAGCTAAACTGGGATAAAGTAAAATAAAAAAGTTAATTATCTGACCTAAGGCAAAGCAGTAAAGACCATACTTAAACATATTTTTAAACTTGCATCATCCTCTAAATAAATAAAGAGTGCAGGGTTGAAAAGTTTCTTTCCAACCCATGCAACTTCCAGATTAATTTAATCGCGAAAGGCACTCCTTGTTTTCAAAGAAAATTACCGCCGGAAGAATAGCCTCCTTGCGGCTCCTCCAGCCGCGCCGCCGGCGTACTGCTTCCAACCACATCGGGCTCCCGGTATCGTATAGCAACTGTAAGTTGTGCCAGCAAAGCCCTGTGCTGCCCCTATCCCGGCACTTATTAAGATTGGCTTCCATACCAGTTCGCCTTCAATTTCTGCTAATTCCGCATCGCTCATTATCTCTCCTTCGGGCAATACCATTTGGTATTCTGCGTTCAGTTCAGTCTGAGGCTCTAGAGAATCTGCAAAAGCAGGAGCAATTGCCACATTGGTAAATAAAGCGGCTGCGCCGACCGCACTTAATAACTTTTTCATTTTGATAGAGCTTGAAAAAACATTTGATTGAGAACTAATACTATCGTACCCCAAGATTCCAGCAATTTTAACAGGACAATATACTAACCTATTTTTCAGGATATTCTCCTAAATGTCATATTTGTCCTAAATGTCAGCTATAATTAAGTCTGTTAACCCCTAGCATCTCCCACAGACTTATGGATATCGTTGAAATTTCCGAGCTGGTCGAACTGGCCGATCGGCTAGTTTTAGCAAAAACTGGAAAAAAACTCAACCCTCTTCAAAGAACTATTCTTGAGGGAACTTTACAGCAACTAAAATACTCCGAAATAGCCAAAGAAGTTGACCTAAGTACCAGTCATGTTATCAACGCTGGCTCTGAACTCTGGAAAATGTTGTCAAAAGTTTTAGGAGAAGAGATTAAGAAAGCAAGTTTTAAGCCTGTAATAAAGGATAGAGTAAGGTCAACTAATTTTGTCAATAAAGACTATAAAAACTGTGAATATGTTTCTATTGGTAATGTGGAAGATGTTGTTTGTAAAAAAAATGTAACAGTCAATAACAACGTGAATTTTGGAGAAACAAAAAAGCGATCGCCCACCGCTACCCCAAACCCGGAACAAACCCCCAAACAACCCTTAACTGACTTAGGGGAAGCTCCAGAAAATTTCTCTTTTTGCGATCGCCTCTCGGAAATTTCTACCCTCAAAGAATGGATTTTACAATATCGCTCGCGTCTAGTTTCCATCTTCGGATTGAGCGGAATAGGCAAAAGCGCGATCGCCGTTCAACTCATCCCAGAAATTCAACACGAATTTGATTATATCATTTGGCGCACCCTTAGCAACCGTCCGACTCTAACGGCACTCCAAACCAACTTAATAAAATTTATTTCTCAACAGCAAGAAACTCAGTTATCCACAGTTCTAGAATGTTTTCGCGACTATCGTTGTTTGTTGATAATTGACGACCTCCAGACAATTTTTACTACAGGAAACTTAGCAGGTCAATATCTGCCCGGTTATGAAGATTACGGTACATTTTTTGAACGAGCAGCCACCTCATCCCACCAAAGTTGCTTGCTTCTCCTGAGTTGGGAAAAGCCTAGAGAAGTTGCCGCTTTAGAAGGTAACAAATATCCCGTCCGCGCTTTGCAACTTCAAGGTTTAGGCGAGCCAGCAAAAGAACTTTTAAGAGAAAAAGAACTAGAAGACGAGGAAAGATGGTCTGAATTAATCGAGCTTTATCGCGGTCATCCAGCATTTTTAAACATCGTTGCCAACGCAATCCAGGATTTATTTAATGGTAGCGTTTCTCAGTTTTTAGCCTATCAAACATTCTTTTTGGGAGATATAGAACCAATTTTACAGAAACAGTTAAACCGCTTATCGGAGTTGGAAAAACAGATAATTTGCTGGATGGCTTCTCAGACTGTTAATGTCGATATTTCTTCGCCCTTGGCAGATTTGGAATTATCCCCACTAGAATTTTTGAGCGGCATACAATCTCTGGGGCGACGTTGCCTGGTGGAAAAACTACAAGTAGAAAAGCGATCGCATTTCGTCCTTCATCCCTTTTTCAAACAATACATCCAGCTCAACCCAAATAAATAACCCAATGGTCTGCCTTACCAAAACTCAAGTAAGCATCAACAATCAAAACCTTTTCTTATGTCGTTTATGTCGTTACGAACCCAGGAAAAAAAGGATTTTTGTTGGTAATTGTTTGGCGATCGCCGCTTTTTAAGATATACTGATATAAGACTCTAATTTATGGGAGGAAACGAAATGACTCAACTAAAAGAAGATAACGATCGATACCAACCACAAGAGGAGCTAAAAGCATCCGCAACTGGCGATCGAGAAAAGAAAACCACGGAGCTGAGCGAGATTCGCGAGCGAGGTACTAGGATTCTAGTTTTTATTGCTTGTTGTGCCTCTGTAGTAGCTTTATTTACTGGTGGGATAACTATCAAGGCGGCGATCGGTGCGGCAATAGGAGCAGTAGCGGGAGCGATCGTTGGTCTCATCTTATTATGGCTAGTAAAACAAGATTCTGAGGAAACTGTCTAATAACCGATTATGCTCGAATTTGAAATAATTAGATGGACAGTTTTTATTTTTTTAATGCTTGTTTTTGTCCTAAGCTTCTACGGATTACCCAAAAACCCCGATAAACAACAAGACTTTAATAAAGCTTTTATCGGAGCGTTTTTGGCTAGCTCGGCTTTAGCGTTAAGTATTAAGTTAGTCTTGGTAGTGCTGTTCTCAAAAGAAATAGAAAAGCTGCTAACTCTTCCCGAAAGAGTCTATATTGTAGCAGGAATAGTCGTTGTCACCTATAATGCTTGTTCGCGTCTACCAGAATACTTTGATGTTCCACGCATTAAAGAGGTAGCGAGCCATAAACTTAAGAGGCTTACGAAAGAAGGACGAGAGCTTGAAAGCCACGTCTCTTTAGAGCGTGGATGAAAAGCGAACGGCGACTTCAGTCGCCCGTAAAAAAAAGTAAAAAAGGTTGTCATTTCTCAACTTTTAGTGTTAGGATAACATCGTAACATCAACTACCCTGGGGCGCAGGGAAAGTAACATCTCTGGAGAGACTGGTCTCTGCTTGAATGAGAAAACTCAGGCAAGTAAGCCGACGAGGGCGTTAGAGAAAGTCTAAATAGTGATATTTGGAATCCCCGCTGCTTTAGCACGGGGAGAACGTCAAAAACACAAAGCTTGAGAAAGTGGAAATAGACGACGAAGAAAGTCAAAACATAGTGGAGACAGACGAAGCCCAAGCAGACACAGAGGAAAGCGAGTAGAACAGACACCTTGTCTGTTCGGTCTAATCGGTTTCCCAAAAAAAAAGCGCCCTCCAAAACTGGAGAGCGCTTTTTTTAAGTTAAAAGATTAACCCTTGATAGCAGGAGCTTCTTCAGCACTAGCCAAGTCTAAGGGGAAGTTGTGAGCGTTGCGCTCGTGCATAACTTCCATACCTAAGTTGGCGCGGTTGATGATGTCTGCCCAGGTATTGACCACGCGACCTTGAGAGTCAACGATGGATTGGTTGAAGTTGAAACCGTTCAAGTTGAACGCCATTGTGGATACACCTAAAGCGGTGAACCAGATGCCGACAACGGGCCACGCACCTAAGAAGAAGTGCAAGGAACGGCTGTTGTTGAAAGAAGCGTATTGGAAGATTAAGCGACCGAAGTAACCGTGAGCTGCTACGATGTTGTAGGTTTCTTCTTCTTGACCGAATTTGTAACCGTAGTTTTGAGACTCGGTTTCGGTGGTTTCGCGAACCAAAGAGGAAGTAACTAAGCTACCGTGCATGGCGGAGAATAATGCTCCACCGAATACTCCCGCTACACCTAACATATGGAAGGGGTGCATCAAGATGTTATGCTCGGCTTGGAACACCAACATGAAGTTGAAGGTTCCAGAGATACCTAGAGGCATACCATCGGAGAAGCTGCCTTGACCGATAGGATAAATCAAGAATACTGCGGTGGCTGCTGCTACTGGAGCAGAGTAGGCTACGCAGATCCAAGGACGCATACCCAAGCGGTAGGACAATTCCCATTCACGACCCATGTAGCAGAATACGCCAATCAGGAAGTGGAAAATCACTAGCTGATAGGGGCCGCCGTTGTAGAGCCACTCATCCAGGGAAGCTGCTTCCCAGATAGGATAGAAGTGGAGACCGATAGCGTTAGAAGAAGGAACTACTGCACCGGAAATAATGTTATTTCCGTAGAGTAGGGAACCGGCGACGGGTTCGCGGATGCCATCAATGTCAACGGGAGGTGCTGCTACGAAGGCGATGATGTAGGTGATGGTTGCGGTTAGCAAGGTAGGGATCATCAGGACGCCGAACCAACCGACATAAATGCGGTTTTCGGTGCTGGTGGTCCAGTTGCAGAACCGTTCCCATGGGCTGGCGTTGGAACGCTGCTGTAAGGTGGTGGTCATCTGTTTTATGATTGCTATGTATTTTTCAATGTTCTTTCGGTAGCTCTTTGACTACCTTGATTCATATCTTAGACAATAAATTTAGTTTTGTAAAGGGGTTTTCAGAAAAAATTTATTAAACTTAATAATAAGTATTATTTATCATGGGCCTTTTCCGATGAAAGAGGGCCTAAATTGGGCCAGATGAAGCCCGGCAGAACTCAAGGCCAACAAAAAGCGCCCCCCAGCAATGGGGGGCGCTTTTGAAGTTTAAGGCTTAAGAATTAGCCATTGAGAGCAGGAGCCTCAACAGAAGCTAAATCTAAGGGGAAATTGTGGACGTTGCGTTCGTGCATGGCCTCAATACCTAAGTTGGCCCGGTTAATAACATCGGCCCAGGTGTTGATGACATAGCCGTTGGAATCCAATAAGGACTGGTTAAAGTTAAAACCATTCAAATTGAAGGCAAAGCAGGCCACTGCCAGAGAAGCACACCAGATGCCTACCACGGGCCAGGCTCCCAAGAAGAAGTGGAGAGACCGACTGTTGTTGAAGGAGGCGTACTGGAAAATCAGACGACCGAAGTAGCCGTGAGCGGCGACGATGTTGTAGGTCTCTTGTTCTTGACCGAACAGATAGCCTCGGTTTTGGCTTTCTGCTTCGGTGGTTTCCCGTACCAGAGAAGAAGTTACTAGAGAACCGTGCATGGCGGAGAATAATGCTCCACCAAAGACACCAATTACACCCATCATGTGCAGCGGATGCATCAAGACGTTATGTTCGGCTTGGAGGACGATCATAAAGTTGAAGGTGCCGGAGATTCCCAAAGGCAAACCGTCGGAGTAAGAACCTTGACCGATGGAATAAACGAGCAGCACTGCAGTAGCTGCTGCTACGGGAGCGCTGTAGGCAACTGCGATCCAGGGCCTCATGCCGAGACGGTAGGAGAGTTCCCACTCCCGACCCATATAGCAGAAGATGCCGATGAGGAAGTGGAAAACGATTAGTTGATAGGGACCGCCGTTATAGAGCCATTCGTCGATGTTGACTGCTTCCCAGATGGGATAGAAGTGCAGACCGATCGCGTTGGAAGAAGGTACCACCGCAGCAGTAATGATGTTGTTGCCGTAGAACAACGAACCGGAGACCGGTTCCCGGATCCCGTCGATATCGACTGGAGGTGCTGCGATGAAGGCGATGACAAAACAGATGGTGGCTGCGAGCAGGGTAGGAATCATTAGAATGCCGAACCAGCCTACATAAAGGCGGTTTTCGGTAGATGTTACCCAACTGCAGAACCGTTCCCAGAGGTTGGCGCCAGAGCGCTGTTGTAAGGTAGTCGTCATTTTCAATGAATGATTGCTATTTGGTTTTCTAGGTTCGTTCGGTAGCTTGTTTGCTACCTTGATTAATATCTTAGACAATAAAATTTTTAATGTCAATAGTTTTATAACTATTTAGTTATATAAAAATATTGAGGATTTTCATCAAAGCAATAAGTTTTGCTTATCAATAAAAATAGGCCCAAAATTAAGGGGCCAGGCCAGAGTATCCCAGAAACCCTTTTGACCCCAGAAGCCGGGTTTTTTGAAAAAACCGGGTTTCTGGATCGGTCCTCTAGTTCGTTCTCGCAAACAATGTCTGCTTGAGGGCGGGCCATTTAGCCGGGAGGCCATTGCATATGGCGACCTCCAAGAAGATGAAAATGGAGATGGTCAACAGTTTGGCCGCCATCGGGGCCGTTGTTGACTGCAACCCGATAACCGTTGTCAAGTCCCTCTTGCGCCGCAATTTGCTTAATAATTAGTAGAAGATGTCCCAAGAGGTCTCGGTCTTCTGGGGAGGCATCGGCTAATTTGGGGATGGGTTTTTTGGGAATAACTAGGATGTGGACGGGGGCCTGGGGGGCGATGTCTCGGAAGGCAAGGACTAGATCGTCCTCGTAAACGATATCCGCCGATATTTCGCGCCGGGCAATCTTAGCAAAAATTGTGTCTGTAGCCATCTGTCTGATGTAGGTAGTTGGTTGAGAAGAGCGATCGCTTTTTGAGCTAATCGCTCTTTTACGAGTCAATCATAAAAGAAAAGATGGTCAATCGAAATTATCCCGATCGAAAGCCGATCGCGTTTTTGTTGAGTAAGAGTAAGAGTAAGAGTAAGAGTAAGAGTAAGAGTAAGAGTATGAAAGTAGAACGAGGGAAGATGGAGCGATCGCTTTCTACCTCAAAAGTATGAGGAGCGATCGCGCAATAGCCAATATAATAATAGAAAAAACAATAGCCCTCTGGAGAATCCTAATTAAAAATGACAAAAAGCAGCAGTGCTGATTCCAGTAACTCTAAAAAATTACGAAAAGCTCTAACCATCTACGCCGCCTTGGGAATTTTCGGTATCAGCGTCATAGTAGCGATCGCCAGCGTCATCCCCTTTTACCGACAACTGCTCCAACAGGAAGAAAGAAATCTGCTCTTTGCGGTAAAAACCCGCACCCTAATAGTAGAAGAATTTCTATCCAAAGCAAAAAACGTCGCCCAACAGATCGCCAGTCGCACCAGAGCCCGCCAAGAGCTAGAAAAATACAACCAAGGGCAACTGACACCGAACCAGATCGCTGCCGTTAGTAACAGAATTCTCTCGGATGCCCTCAACCAATCTTCCGAAGTAGTTGGCATTACCAGACTGGCGGCAAACGGTATCCAAGTAGCCGAAGTGGGGTTGCCGATACCCGGGGAGTTTTGGGCGATACCGTCCGAGGGAAGCCAAACAACCGAAATTATCGGTCCGATCCAGCTTCGGGGAGAAGATTACTTAGTGGTAGGGGCGGCAATAATCAACCCGGCATTGGAACGAGTGGGAACCGACATCGTATTGTTTAAAATTACGGCATTAGAAAAAATCGTCGAAGATTATACCGGTTTGGGAGAAACGGGAGAAACAGTTCTCGGCAGCGTCAGCGATGGCGAAGTGCGGTTGTTTTTTTCCTTAAGAAAAGATGCCAGTGCTTCTGAAGCGTTACTCAGAGCTATCGAAAAAGCTGTTTTGGGAGAAACGGGAATACTGGAGGTAGAGAAGAATGCAAAAGTTACGATCGCCTTCGGACCTATCGAGGATATTAACTGGGGGCTAGCGGTGAAAATGGATCGCCAAGAGCTCTACAGACAGATCGACGATCGCCTCGCGACAATAGCAGTTTTAATCGTAACTTTCAGCTTGCTAGGTACCGGTGGCATGGTACTGTTGCTGCGCCCCCTAGCAGGTAAGGCGATCGTTGGTGTCGAGCGTTTAGAACGACAAGTAGAGGAAAATGCGACCTTAGCGCGGCAACAGGCAGGGGCTTTAGAAAAGCAAAAACGCAAGAGCGCTTTTATTCAAGAGGCATTGGAACAGATGGAAGAGTTAAGGTTCTCCTCCAGGGAAGTTGCCGAAATGGCTTTAGCCGTTCGCGAAGGGGCGAAAGAGGCTTTGAGTTCTGCCAGTGAGGGGGGCGATGCGGTGGAGGAAAGCTTAGAAACCATGAAGAAGCTCAAAGAAAGCGTAGAAGCGATCGCCCGCCAAATAGCCCTGCTCGACGATAGCGCGGTAGAAATAGGCACTATTACCAGATTAGTAAGCGACTTTGCCGAGCGGACGAATATGCTCGCGCTGAATGCGGCGGTGGAAGCGGCGCGGGCGGGAGAATATGGAAAGGGATTTTCGGTGGTGGCGGCGGAAATTCGCAAGCTTGCCAACCAAAGTCGGTTATCTGCTTCTAAAATTAATACTCAACTTTCTAACATTCAAACAGCTATCGATGCAACAGCGATCGCCACCGATGGCAGTATTAAAAATGTCAATTTAGGAGTTAATGTTGCCGAAAAAACTACTTGGGCTTTAATGGAAGTGCGTCAAGCAATAAATGAAGTGGTATTGAGTTCTCAAGAAATTTCCCGAACTACTGGGGAACAGGCCGCAGCTATTCAACAGGTGGTCGCTGGGATTAATAGTATTGATGAAGCTACAGGGAAACCAGAAATTGAAAAAATTTTTAAATTTAATAGATAATAACTTTTAAAAAATCCCTTGTTGTGCCAGTTTTAAAACTGTCCCCTCTCCTTGGGAGGCTAGACTATTTGAGAAAACTGCTAGAAAAATTGAATTTAGGGAGATGGAGTTATTAGGTTTGAGGTAGTTAAAGAGCCATTTTGAACGGCGAGAGCGCGGGCAAAATTGAGTTATTGAAGGGACAAAAAAAGCGCCATCGAGAGCTTTTGGCTGTGCCGTAGAAAACAGTGGCATAGAGGAGGTAGAAAGAAAGATTGAGTCGCAGAATAATTAAAAACAGATAACCTTAATACCTAGTTAAAAGCTCGTGTTTAATTTTGCTATTGTTAATTCAATTGTCTTAAAATCCTTCCTCATTTGCGGAGGGGGAATAGCGATCGCCTATATAGCTGCTTGTCTATTTTACCTCTGGGGGCAGAATAAATTTATTTTCAAACCGCAAGCGGAGGTGGTAGCGACACCTATAGATGTCGGCATTGCTTACGAAGAGTTCTGGTTGCCAGCGAGTAGCGCCAACGACAGAACGGAAAAAATCCACGGTTGGTGGTGTCCCCAAGAGGAAGAGGAGGCGGGCGTAGTGTTTTACCTCCACGGCTGTAAGGGCAATATGGCGGCCCAGGAAAAAAGCTGGAATCTGGATCGGGTAGCGAAGTTACATAGCTTAGGTTTTTCGGTTTTAACTATCGACTATCGAGGATACGGTCGCAGCGAAGGTCGTTTTCCGACGGAAGCGAGAGTATATGAAGATGTGGAGGCGGCGTGGAGTTATTTGATAAAGGAAAAACAAGTGCCACCGGAGAAAGTCTTTGTTTACGGACATTCCCTGGGAGGAGCGATCGCGACTCATTTATGCCTGCAACACCCGGAAGCGGCAGGTTTAGTTGTAGAAAGTTGTCCTAGCAGTATTAAAGATGCGGCGCGACAGCGTTGGTATAGAATTTTTCCTTTAGATTGGATCGTACATCAAAAGTTTGATTGTATTAATAAAATAAAAAAATTAGAAATGCCGGTTTTATTTATTCACGGTGGGAGCGATCGCTGCGTTCCCGTGGAGATGAGCGAGAGGTTGTTCGAGGCGACTTCGGCACCGAAACAACTGCTGTTAATTCCAGATGCAGAACACGATAATGCTTGTAAGTTAGGGGGCGATCGGTTTTTGGCAACTTTGGGAGAGTTTTTGAAAAGTAGTAGTCCATCTAATAACAATTAACAATTAATAATTAATAATTGGGATGAACCCCCATTCTCAGAAACCCGGTTTTTTAGACAATACCTTCGCCCTGCATCTCGTAGGTTGTGCGGACCTCCGTGGAACCCAACGATTTTGTTGGGTTGCGCTGTCGCGGAGCCCGACCTACGAATGGTATTTTTATTTGGGCGAAGGTATTGTTAGAAAAACCGGGTTTCTTAATTCCCAGTCTTGCCAACTAACAACTTAATAAATCATCTAATTCTCTATAATCTGGTAAAGTAGTGTCAATCGGTTTTCCATTTCTCAAAACTACTCTATCCTGGTGGGGGCGCGACAATAACTCGCTAAAACTGCGACCTTTAAATAAGATTAAATCTGCCGGCAAACCAGCTGCAATTTTACCAACATTTGCCAATCCCATTAACTCCGCAGAAGTTTTAGTTACCGCCCCAGGCCAATCTCGATATGGCATATCTAAATGGGCGATTCTTACTCCCAGATTAAAAATTTCTAAAAGGTCGCGGTCGCCAAAACCATAAAAAGGATCTCGACAATTATCGCTGGCAAGAGCCACAGAAATTCCCGCTTTTTTCAACTCGTGTAATAGCGTCACCCCGCGCCAGCGAGGAGTGCGTTGAGAACCCCTATCTTGCAAGTAAAGATTGCAAGTTGGCAAGCTAACGATACTAATACCAGCTTCCTTAACTAATGCCAAAGTTTCTGTTACTAATTCTGGCGGTTGTACTGCCAAACTGCAACAGTGACCGCAAGTTATTTTGCCCCCAAATTGATGTTTGAGGGCAGCTTTAGCAATTTGTCGCAAAGTCACCGAGTCGGCATCGCCATTTTCGTCCGCATGAAAATCCAGATTTAATTGGCGTTCTTTTGCCAAAACAAAGACTCGATCTATTTGCTTATCTAAATCGGGATTCATATAAGCAACTCCGCCCAAGATTCCGCCAACTTCGGCCATTAAATCTGCCAATTTTTCTCCTTCTGGAGTTAGATAATAATCCAGAGAAACTAAGGAAACGGCTTGTAAAATTAATCGATTTTGCCACTGAGTTTGTAACTCTTGAAAAACTGTCAAACTAATAGCAGCTTGCTCCCCAAAAGAGTCGATGTGAGTTCTAATAGCTTTAGTGCCGTGGGCGTAGCTGCATTTGAGGTCAAATTCCATGCGGCGAGAGACATCTTCCGCATTCCAATATTGTTGGGAGTCCTTTATTGCCGTTTCCAAGGCGCTGTCGAAGCTACCGTCGGGATTGGGCGATCGCATCCAAATATGGCCCTTGTCCAGATGGGCGTGCAAATCCACAAAACAGGGCCAAAGTTGGCCGGCGTCCAGGTCAACTGCAGGAATGTCCCCCGCCTCCCTCCTTGCGGCGGGAAGGATACGAGCGATCGCCCCCCCATCTATTTCGACATCCACCAGGGACAACCCCTCAAAAGTTCGATTGGCGCTAATAGTCTCCCAGTCTGGACCTGGGGGCATTTCTAGGAGGCAGACGGGGACTAATGCATTTGTCAGCCAAAAGCGATCTTCCCTAAGAATTGTTAAATTTTCTTGTCGGTTCATATACCCAAATGCAAAATTCGCGTACAATCTAGTTTTGAAGACAATTCTAAGCTAAAGGAATCAACAATGACCATCTACTCCCAATTGCAAAGCACCCTTAATCGCGGGCCCGTCCTCAAAATCATCAGCGGTTTAACTAATTTCGATGCCGAAAGAGTAGCCGCTACCGTCAAAGCAGCAACCGAAGGCGGTGCCACCTTTGTCGATATTGCCGCCGACGCCCACTTGGTAGAAATGGCGCGGAAGCTAACCGATCTGCCAATTTGCGTTTCTGCGGTGGAACCGGCTAAGTTTTTGCCGGCAGTGGAGGCAGGCGCGGACTTAATCGAAATTGGTAATTTTGATGCCTTCTACGCCCAAGGTATCCGGTTTGAAGCGGAAGAAGTTTTACAGTTAACCCGCGATACCCGCGACTTATTACCGGAAATAACTTTATCCGTCACCGTTCCTCACATTTTGGAACTGGACCTGCAAGCTGAATTAGCAGTAGAATTAGTAGCCGCCGGTGCCGATATCATCCAAACCGAAGGAAGCGTCGGGGTTAAGCCTTCTCATGCAGGCACTGTGGGTTCGATCGAAAAAGCAACTCCCACTTTAGCTGCAGCTTATGAAATTTCCCGGGCAGTTTCGGTGCCGGTGTTGTGCGCTTCTGGCATTTCTAACGTAACCGCGCCAATGGCGATCGCTGCCGGTGCCGCTGGAGTGGGAGTTGGTTCTGCGGTTAATCGTTTAGATAACGATTTGGCGATGTTGGCAACGGTTCGCGGTTTGGTAGAGGCTCTAGCTGCTACGCGCTATACCCGCGTTTATGTTTAAGAAAGCTTTCTGGGGAACGGTCGATTGTTAATTGTTAATTGTTAACTGTTAATTGTTAATTATCAACTATTCCCCACAAAACCAAATAGAATAAGTCTCCAACAATTCATAATCTTCGGATGTAGGATCGTATCCTTCTAATTGAACCAGGGGCACGGTCAATCTGGGCTTATCCTTAGTTCTTTTTTGTGGGGAGGGTTCTACTTCAACGAGAATGCCAAATTCCTCATCTAAGTAGTTATTGAATCCAAGAATCTTATAAGTTCGATCTTCAACGGGCATAGTCAAAAAGACATCCGCCTTCTTTTTGCTTTGATTAAACTTCTGATAATCTTCTTCATCTAGCACTAGATCGTCTAGTCCGGTAACTAAACAAGGGAGCTTTAGGTTTTTCTTTAAGTAAGTAAAATACTTTTTTAAATTAGTTTGGTTAACTTGAATATTTTTGCTTCCTAAAAGCTGCTCCATGTACTTCTCAAATTCTGCCTCGTAATCTTCCTCCCAGTCTTCGTTCCACTCTTCGTCATCTAAGTCAAATTCTATAGAAATAACTTTCTTTCCTCCCACTTCCATTGGCACGATCCTACCAGGAAAATTGGTTAGAAAATTATCTAAATTTGTGCCTACTTTCGGCGGTAACTTCTCAATAGTTTCTTCGATTTCCAGGGGTTTAAGATTTTCTATATTGGCCTGGGGTTTGTTTTTATTAGATTTATTTTTAGATTTAGCCATGACACTATGCCTCGATTTTGGTTATAACTTAAAGTAGAGCTATAAAATATTAATTAGAGCTCTTTGAGGAGCAAAGAATTTAGGAGCAAAGAATTATGACGCAATTAGCAGACTCGTCTCAAGAGTCAGTTTATCAAGGACAGTTCGGGG
>CAZUCT010000181.1:0-15189 GCA_964619285.1 uncultured bacterium
CAACCGGGTTTCTGGCCCCACTGAAACCCGGTTTTTTACCAACCGGGTTTCTGGGTCTCTAAACCCGGTTTTTTGCCAACCGGCTTTCTGGGGATATAAACCCGGTTTTTTACCAACCGGGTTTCTGGGGCTCTAAACCCGGTTTTTTACCAACCGGGTTTCTGGGAGCCCGCAGCTAATAAGTAATAGGTAATAAGTAATAGGTAATAGGTAATAGGGAGCGATCGCCTATCATTCATCACCTTATTTTTGATTCTATCTCAATCCTACAGGCCATTGCCCTCAGATACCAATACATAACAATTCTGGATTCCCCTACTACAAAATTTGCGGAAAGCTCCTGTTTCACCATCAAAAAACCTTATGGGAATGAGGAATAGTAACGCACCACTATTAGCTAAAAATCATCTTCTTTTAACTCTTGCCATAAGAGCTCTTGCCTCTTGCCTTTTAACCTTTGCTTTGCCATATTTTTCCAGGTATTGACTTCCGGGTTTTGAGGGGGAGTAGAATAATCGAGGCATTTTTGCCATTGCCCCAGTGCTTCTGTTTCTTTTTCCCGCGCTTCTAATACTTGCGCTAACAAACAATGGGCCGGGGTATTTTCTTCTTCAATAGCGATCGCTTCCCGCAGATTTTCCTCTGCCTCCCCATAGCGATTTTCCACAAAATGCGCCCACCCCAAATTTTTATATAAATCCGATCTTACTTGAGCTTCTATGGCCGGACTTTCTGCTTGTTTCAAAGCTACCGATGCCAAAACAATAGCTGTCTGATAATCTCGTTCTTGAAAAACGTACAAGCGAGCTAAATTATTAGTGGCCCGAGCTGCCAATCTGATATTTTTATCTTGCATCGCTAATTCGTATTGTTTTTTGGCACAATCAAAATCTTCCCGCCTTTCGCAAACTGCCCCCAATCCGTAGCGAGATTTATTAAAGTCCGAATCTGCCATTAGGGCCATTCTATAGAAGATTTCTGCGGTTTCGTATTTGCGATCGCTATAATTTTTTGTCCCCGTTTTATTCAGAATATTAGCAATATTTGGTGCGTTGAATTGTTGCCAAAAGTTTTCAATATTTGGCAGCAGCAATCTCGCACTAATTATTGCTAATAACACTAACAGGCAGGATGCCTTTTCTACAGATAATTTTTGACTATCGAACCAGATTTGTTCCCTTCTTTGGTTATTAACAATTCCTTCGAGGCGCTGGAGAATTTTTCTCGTATTTTGGGGGCGCTTTTTGGGAGATTTTGCCATCAAATCGTCTATTAAATCTGCCAAAGTTTTTGATACCTGGGGCGCTTTATCTCGCCAGATTAATTGACCGGTTTTTGGTTCTTCGGAAAAATCCATTGGCGATCGCCCCGTAATTAAATGCACGAAAGTCCTACCCAAGGCAAAAAAATCCGACTGCACTACGGTTTTACCCTCTATTTGTTCTGGGGCCGCATATCCCGTTGTTCCTACTTGGGTTTTACCGCCGTTACCTACTGCGATCGTGCCGAAGTCTATTAACGCTAATTTGCCATTTGGTCTTAAGATAATATTAGATGGCTTAATATCCCGATGACAAATATTTTGTTCGTGGATTAAATCTAAAATTTCTATTAATTGTTTGAGCCAATCTAAAATCTCTGTTTGGGAAGTTAGTTTCAAATAACAGGAATCCTGCCCGTTATTCGACCAATCTTCTAAATTTTCTCCTTCTATTTTTTCCATTACTAAACAGTGCAATAGTTGAGAACTTTTATTAGGATAAACGGCAAAGTAGCCATCTGGTTCTACTCTAGGAATCCCCGAATTTCTCAACCACATTAACGCTCTTGCCTCTCGTTGAAATAAACTTACTAAATTTTGATTGTTGCTATATTTGAGAACTTTCATTATTTTGACAGCGCCCCAATCTCTCCCCTCTCCCCAATCTTTTACCTCGTAAATATCCGTTGGATAAGCCGGATTTTCACGCAGGGGTTTTAGGATTCTATAGCGGTTGTTTATTAATAAGTTTGAGCCGCAATGCTGACAATTTGCAATCCGTTCTGGATTTTCTTTATGAGTACATTTAGGATTAATACAGTAACTCATAGATTTTTGGGAATGGGGAATTTAGAATGGGGAATTGGGAATAGGAAAATAACAATTTACCATTGCATTTTTCCCATTTCCCAAATCCAATTACTTACGTTGCTTATTGGTTACTTAGCTTCGCCTAAATCCTCTTCGAGGGCATCTAGAATCAAGCGAATATTTTCCCGTGCGTATCCCACTTCTATTGGGGATTGTTTGGGTAACATGGAAACAATTCGTTCAAAGATATTGACGAGATCTTCGTAACCTATTTGAGGAATTAATTCGATTTGAATTGAATAGCTCACCAGGGTTAGAACTGTATCCGATTTTTCGCCTTTTTTGCTATCGCCATTCGGTTTGAGAGAGTGGCTGACTAGCAATTTGAGATTCTGAGTTTTTTGAGTGCGGGCAAAGTTGCGAATCTCGTTGCAAACGCTTTTGACAAAGTGACTGGTGACGTATTTCCGTACCAAGGGTTGCAAGGTGAAGAGAGTATCGCCGCCTTCAACGGTTTTATCTATGAGCGATCGCCTCGACAGGGACTTAATATTTTCTACTAAGTCTGAGAGGGATACTGGCAACAAAAATGCGCTGCGCAATTGAGACAATGCTACCGGCGTGCGTTCGATGGCCAGCCAGTACATAATCTCTTCCTCCGAAGTTGATAAGCGATCGAATTGCATCTCCAGATAATAGTCGATATTCTCTTGGGAATACAATTCTGTTGCTTGTAAAAAGGTGCCAATATTGTTGCCAAAATAATCTTTGATTGTCGCGGCAACCAGTTTAAAAGCTAGCAAGTTATCTTGATAGCGTTTTAGTAATTCCGACCATTGTTGGCGATTGGCAGAAAGACCTTTTTCTTGGAATATTGCTTTGGCAATTTCTTCGGAAGAAGCCGGTTTTAGGGAGCGAACTTTCGACCCTTCTAATAGGGATAATTCGGCTGGCGCTTCCGATGTCACTGTTATCAAGCAGCTTTGGTGGTTTACTTCCGCTATTCGTTTCAGGAACATTTCGTAGTCCTGAAATTCTGGGCGGTAATTTCCTGCTAGTTCGTCCCGGGCCAGCAGATTCTCGAAGTCATCTAAAATCAACAGGCAGCGATGCTCCCGTAACTGTTCGACAAATAAGGATACTAGCCCTTTGGTATGGCTGGGTAAACTTACGGGGCTGGGGAGAATTTGGATCAGGTTGACCAGCAAATCTTTGAGAAATGGGGGATTGGCCAGGGAGCGCCATAAGACGTAATCAAACTTATCTTCTAGGTCTTTGGCTAGTTTGACTGTCAGGCTAGTTTTGCCGATTCCTGGCATACCCAAGATTGTCGCCAAGCGACAGCTTTCTTCTTGAATCCATCCACTCAGGGTTTCGAGTTCTTCTGTCCGCCCGTAGAAGGTCGAGACGTCAGGCGCTTCGCCCCAATCTTGGTAAGGTGGTTCGTTGGCGGTGCTACCTACGGAGGGTGGGGACCAACTTTCTGTGGCCGCTGGCGCTTCTCGTGATTCTGCTTTGGGACTTGGTTGGGGCTTCCCTTGATATTGGGATTCTAGGATGTACTTTAGTTCGACTAATTTGCCTGGGCCTTTACCTTTGATGTCGAATTTCCTGTACACCTCTCCCAGCCTTTTACGGATGGCTATGTCGCTGATGCCCAGTTGGGTTGCGATCGAGTTCGTGGTCTGGCCTTCTAGGGCCATTGATAGGGCTTCCAGTTCGGTCTCAGTTACGCCCCGTTCCATTGCTACGGCCCTGAGAAAGTCGTTCGGTATTTTGGACAAAGTTCTGCGTTTCAATTTTGGACTTTTCGTTTTAACTACAACTTTTAAACTCTACTATCTAAGGGACGTTTTTTAAAACCCAAGTATTTTTACTCAATGGCCTTCTTTTTGGAGTCCAAAAATGGGCCTTTTTGGGAAAAACTCCCTCTTTTTCGAGCTTTTCTCAAATTATACGACATATTCTTATATGCCTGACAGTAATTTTTCAGTTAATTTTTTCATCGAGCTACTTCTGATAAGATTCTGATAGGAATACCGGTTCTTTTAGGTATTTAGTAAATAAAAATTGAAAATTGATTTTTAAATATTTTTTGATTGTCATGCGATAACAATCTTGAACCTTATGTAAACTACTACCGCTAGGTTTAGTTGTAACTTGAAGACACCATCGAACAAGTAAATGAAAATTTATATCTAGTCAGTACGATAAATCTAGGCTTTTGCTAATTGAGAATGGCTAATAGGTCATTGATGAACTGTTAGTCGGAAGGAAGAACCCAATTTTTAATTACCTATTACCTATTAAATTAACTCAAATAATTTACCAAAGACTGTCAATTAAAGTAAACCCAGACCAATCATAAGAATGAGATAAAATAGAGATCGCCGCGAGTACAAACTCCCCATAAAAAACCGTTCATAATTTCAACTAGAGCTGCTATCTGGGCCTGTCGCAAAGCTTCTGCATTTATTTTGGCAGATTCACAAAAGCCAACTCGGCATCCCGATGGCCAACCGCAGTTGAACTGAAGGGGATTAACCACTCATATAAGCTACTGGCAAAGTTGCTAAATATAGCTCCGTTGTTGCCCATGGTTATGAAACTGGGAAAGTTTGTGACAATTTCCAGATGTTCTTGGCCGTTGCTTGGGGAAGAGTTTTGACAACAGCGTCGCTAGTAGAACCAAACAATATTAATTGTTACTCCTTAGAGTCAGCGGTAATTTACGTTGCTGGTTATCTGTTGGTTCGCGATCTCGCTGAGAAATGCTCCCAAGCTTTTTGTCGATAAAACGGGATAAATTGGAAGTTATAACTCGTTTTGTGCTATCATCCTTAGCGAAACCAAAACGGTTGAAGCTTTTACTTTAATAAGGTTGGTTTGGAGTATGCAGTAGCCTCTATTGCTGTTAAACCTCTCCAGAAAAGATGATGAAACCCTTGGTATTAAAGGCTCGCAATCGTAATTTTTGGAGAGGTCTGTTGAGTAAATTACCGCTATGGCAACTAAGTAAATATTTAATAGTAAAAATGTTTGATATAGCAATCCTATTTTAGTTGTTTCAAAAACACCTCTTTGGGAATGGGTAATGACAAAGAGTTTCGGAGTTTTTACTTATTAATTTATTACAAGAAGTTGAGCATTGCTATAGTTACTAAAACTGCTGCTCAAACTGTTTGTAGTATTAATGCAATAGGGATAATGACATATGGATTATTTTGCAGCCTGTGTTTGGCTGATTTCAGGCATTGAGAGCTACCCAAGCGAGGGCCCCGCCCTTAAGTAATGTCCCCTTCCCATCTCCTAACAGGACAAATTTTGGGCCCAATACTCCAATGGGAAAGGAGAGGAGGCCAAGTAGGGGGGACAAAGGCCATTGTCCAATAATAATTTACGGGATCGGTAATTATTGGCCTTGATTATGATTGATTAACTTTAAGCGATCGCCAACCAACACAGAGGACAATAGAAGGAAAAAGCAGGTCCCCCCTAGAAAAAATTGTACTTAACAGCATAACGTTAAAAACTTAACGTGACTTAACAAAAAATTTAGTGTCAAATTTAAAAAATTGAGCTAACTTACATAAAAAAGGCAAGATGGCATCAGCCATAGTGGAAGTTATAATGATTTACCACAAATCTAACCAAAATGCGGTCTTCGCGTTTAAATGGTAAATCCAGCCCACTTCCCTTGTAAAGGTTATTTTGGTCAGAAAACTACTAGCTTAATTCGTGGCCAATTCTTAGCTACTATTGCTCGGTATTAAACAGGTAAAAAGATTTGAAAAACCAGTCGAGGGGGGTTAAAAAGCCAAGATAACCGGGCGACGCTAACTTTACGCATTTTGTAGCGCAAGGGAGTTTTGGGGCTCGAGATAAATCCATCGCAGTAATTCAACAATTATTCCTTTGGCTCCGCGAGCGCTGGGATTCCAACGGGGAATTTTTTGATGCCAATTAAATTCGCGTCAAAAATCTCAAAAAATCTCAGATTGTGACGAGATAGAGACCATGACTTGTTTTGAGCAGATTTTTTCTAAGACTGGTTATTCAGTGGCGTTTTTCCCAACTTCCTAACTAAGTATTTATACGAGGGTATTGATGCTTAAAAGATGGCAATCCTTGATTTTGGCAAGCAAACCGTTGGTTTGTCTGGTTGGTCAATAGTTGGTCAATAGTTGGTCAATAGTTTGTCAATAGGTCAATAGTAGGACAGGCTGCAATTATTAGAGACAAGAAATCAAAAATTTAAGTCTGGCAGCCAAAAGGCAAAAAGGCGGGGATAATTAAGGGAAAAAATGAAGGGAAAAATCGCGCCCAACAATCAGTTTGCTAGAACAATACCCAAAAAAGCCTTAGTAACAAAAGAAGGCTAAGGTCATCGGAGGATAACCCTTAGAAATTGGCAGATTAAAAAAATGTTAGAAATTCGCGTCAACGAATTTTTGGTGGCGCGAGCAAAAGCTCTCAATCTAGTTAGAGACCTCGCGATTGAGTCTCTTAATATGGTATTAAGAGCTTTGCAACTAAGGGCCGCAGCCTGTTGAAGATGGTTCGGCGATAGTTTGCTCGCGCCGTGTCGCCAACAAGTGCAGCGGACGACCTATCGGTACGCGGCGCGGTTTTGTGGGGCTGAAAAATAGTGCGATTTTCGGCCATTGTCAAAGAAAAATCCGATGAAATTAACTCTGAAACCAAGAAGGATGAGGAAAAGCATGACCGGGACTAATAACGTAATGGAAATCACCATAGAATCACAAGAATCACAGCGAACTCTGAGCGAGTCTGTGCGCGAGGCTAGCTATGGACTCTCAACATCAGGCAGCGAAGTAGATCGATTGATGGAAGAGACAGAAAACCAACAAGGATATGTAGAAGTGCATCTAGGCAATACACAGACGGCGAAATCCGAAAAAGCCAGCAAATCCAAGCGTAAAAGCAGTAGTACCACTTCAACCAGCAAAAAGCAGTATACCGAAGATTCGATTCGCCTATATTTACAAGAAATAGGTCGAATTCGCCTGCTGAGGGCAGATGAAGAAATCGAACTGGCACGCAAAATAGCCGATTTATTAGAATTAGAGCGAATTCGCGAAGAATTAATCTTCCATTTGGATCGCCCGCCCCAAGACTCGGAATGGGCACAAGCAGTTGACATGGAATTGTGGGAGTTTAAGCGACGCTTGCATGGAGGACGCCGCGCTAAAGAAAAAATGGTACAGTCAAACTTGCGCCTGGTAGTGTCGATCGCTAAAAAATACATGAATCGAGGACTCTCGTTCCAAGACTTGATTCAGGAAGGCAGTTTAGGCTTAATCCGCGCCGCAGAGAAATTCGACCACGAAAAAGGTTATAAATTTAGCACTTACGCCACCTGGTGGATCCGTCAGGCAATTACTCGGGCGATCGCGGATCAATCTCGCACCATCCGCTTACCGGTTCATCTCTACGAAACCATATCTCGCATCAAGAAAACCACCAAGATTTTGTCCCAAGAAATTGGCCGCAAACCCACAGAGGAAGAAATCGCAACCAAGATGGAGATGACGATCGAGAAGTTGCGATTTATAGCCAAATCCGCTCAACTGCCCATTTCTCTAGAAACACCCATTGGCAAAGAAGAAGATTCTCGACTGGGAGACTTTATCGAATCAGACGGAGAAACTCCAGAAGATCGAGTCTCCAAAAATCTATTGCGGGAAGATTTAGAGAGCGTGTTAAATAGCCTTAGCCCTCGCGAAAGGGACGTGTTGCGCTTGCGATACGGATTGGACGATGGCCGCATGAAGACCTTAGAAGAAATTGGCCAAATTTTTAACGTTACCCGGGAGCGAATTCGACAAATCGAGGCCAAGGCCCTGCGCAAGTTGCGCCATCCCAATCGCAACAGCATTTTAAAGGAGTATATTCGCTAGTCACCCTAGCATAAGTCTTTCGCGTTCTAAGGCTGCTGATAAGCTTTGCTGCTAGCTCCCGAGCTTGGCCAATTGCTTTTGACAAATTTTGTCTATTGTTTATTGTCAATACTTAATTGTGTCTTTAGCTGCCATTGACAATTAACAATTAACGATTGACAAATTTTGTGAATTGTCCATTGTCAATTGTTAATTGTGTCTTCTTTCCAGAGCTTTTTCCATTCCCGACAGCAAGCCCTAATTAGGGGGATATAGCAATCCGCGTATTGGTTGCGAACAATATTTTAATGTTCTAAAACTCTTGCCAATTCCCAATTCCCCATTCCCCATTCCCAAAAGGCAATTAGCAATGATTCAACTTTATAAAAACAATAAAACTGGTATAATCTAATATCTGGGTAAAAAAAAAGCCCTGTGTGACTCAAATCACTGACATCCGGGGGAGGGTTAGATATACAAAAAAAACTGTGTGGTAAAAATCCCTAATCCGGTAAATCTCAGCCAGGAATCAAGATAAATAGAGTTAGGTAAGAATGGCATACACGCAAAGTTCCTCTCAAATATCTATTTTAGAGCTAGCCCGTGGGGGTAATTTTCAGGCGATCGGTTATTGGATTAACAGGGAACTGACTCCTCAAGGGATTTATGCCCGCGTTCGAGAAGGAAGAGCAGGAACCCTGCAAATCCTAGTAGAATTCCAGCAAGAACCGCCAGCAGATCGCCTCATAAAATTTATCTGCCATCAACTTGCCAGACTAAACTCGCCGATAGTAAGGAGAGTAAAGATAATAGCAAAATTTGTCGGTTCTTCCCAGATTCTATGGCAGCGAACGGTGCGGCTGGTAACGCCAGCAAGCAAGCAGAGAAACAAGCCTAGAAGCAGAACGGGGATATCGATAATCGAAACGACTAGAGAAGGTCTGAATTTTCATGCCGTTCGCTCTCTAATGCTGATGGGTTCGGCGATGGCAGCCTTTATCTTGGGGTGTTGGGTGAGTTACCACGAGGTGCTAGTCAGACGGGGGGCATCTGATGCCCAAACCGTTCAGGCCGCTTTAGAAAAAGTAGAAGTTGCCTATCATAACCAAGTCCTGAACCCGGCAGATCCTACTATTACTTTAATGTTTGCAGGAGATGTTAACTTATCCGATTCCTTTACTAAGGTGGTAGGTAAAGATTACTCCAAACCATTCGCCAAAATCCATGAGTACCGAGAAGCAGACTTGGCAATGGTCAATCTGGAAAATGCTTTTACAAAAGAAGGTTCAAAGGAGAACTCGAAGAATAAAGCAACTCCAGAATATGTAAAAGTATTGACAGAGGGGGGAATCGATGTGGTAAATCTGGCCAACGATCGCATTATGGACTACGAAGAACCAGGACTGGCGGACACTATAGAAACTCTAGCAAAAGCAGGCATCCACCATGTGGGTGCAGGTCAAGATTTAAAAGAAGCCCGACGACCTAAAATTATTGAAGTTAAAGGCCAACGCATTGCCTACCTGGGGTATTACGATGCCGATCTGCGTGGGGCCAGGGAAGGACAAGCAGGTATTAATGCCCGTCATAACGATCGCATAGCTGCCGATATTGCCGTCCTGCGAGACAAGGTAGATTGGATTGTGGTTAACTATCATTGGGGCGTGGAACTCTCGGATTATCCGGGAGACTGGCAGATAGATTTGGCCCGCTTCACCATCGATAGAGGGGCAGATTTGGTGGTGGGACATCATCCCCGGGTATTGCAGGGAGCAGAAATTTATAAAGGACGACCGATTATTTACTCCCTGGGTAATTTTATTTTTGGCGGTAATGAGAGTTTTTTAACAGGGAGCGATTACGAGACGGCAGTCTTAAGGGTGTCTCTAAAACAAGACAAAATGAAGGTGGAGTTTCTGCCAGTGGTAGTGCAAAATTATCAACCCCAGGTGGTAGGAGGGGAAAAGGGTGAAGAAATTCTTCGGCATATAGGACGTCTTTCGAGTATTTTCGAGCAACCGATGCGATCGCCTCTGGTACTGGAACTCGATAGTTCGGCCCCTAAGACTAGCAAGAAGGAAGATTTCCAGGAAAGCACCCATATTAACCAACCTAGTTTGCCTAACTTGCCTTCAGAAAAAACGAGAGTGGAACCAGACCAGAACAAACCCCTAAATTTACCAGTTTCTCATACCAGAATTGAGTCGGAAGAATCGGAGAGGGAAACAGCAATTCCTCCCCTGTTAAAAAACTCTCAGAGTTATAGCGAAGAAAAAGACCCTTTTATCAAACAGCCTTTTATTAAGGAACCTTTTATAGAAACGCCGAAAATGGAAATACAATCGAACTTGCCAGAAAAAACGAAAGAGAAAAAGGGTGAATTAGGAACAAGTTTACCAGGAAACTCGGGAGTTATTTATCTCCCGAGTTGGATAACTTAAAGAACTAAGGACTTGCGTAGTAATAAGGTACTGACTTGTTGGGTGGAGGTTCGCGGAGCCCAACCTACGATTTTCCTTCATCTGGTAGTTTATTTTGGCGCGACTCCTAACAAAAACTCCGAAACTATTCCTAATTCTCAATTGCTAATTCTCAATTCCCAATTCCCCAAAAATAACAGTGTTTGCGATCGCCGTTCACAATAAACAATACAAAACTTACACCCTCCAGGACAAAGGTTCCTCCTCCAGCATCGATGTGGTTCCAGAACGCGGTGGCATTATTACCAGTTGGCGCGTTAACGATCTCGAACTACTCTACCTAGATGCCCAGAGATTTGCTAATCCCGAACTAACGGTTAGGGGCGGTATTCCGATTCTTTTTCCTATTTGTGGCAACTTGCCCGATAACAGCTATAACTACAATGGCCGCAAGTACCATCTCAAACAACATGGGTTGGCCCGGGACTTACCTTGGGAAGTGGCAGAACAAGTCACCACAGACAAGGCATCAATTTCTTTAGTCTTAACCAGCAACGAAGAGACTCTGGCAGTTTACCCTTTTGAGTTTAAACTGATTTTCAATTACCAACTCAAAGGCAACGTCTTGGAAATTTCCCAGCGCTATATTAATATAGGAAAGGAAAAGATGCCCTTCTCTAGCGGCCTGCATCCTTACTTTTTGGCCAATAATAATAAAAGCCAACTGCGCTTTGAGATTCCGGCCATGCAATATAGGGACCAAAGAACGGGGGCCATTAGAGATAACACGGGCTGCTTCGACCCCAACATTGATGAAATAGATGTGGCCTTTGAAAAGATTACTGGCCTAGCGGCTAGTGCTTACGATGCCAGTAGGGATTTGCGAATTACGGTTAGCTATACGGCGGCCTACTCGACGGTGGTATTCTGGATGCTTAAGGGTAAGGACTATTTTTGTTTGGAACCTTGGACGGCTCCGAGAAACTCGATGAATACGGGCGATCGCTTGCTGTACGTCGAACCGGGGGCCAGTAAAATGACGATTGTTAGATTTATTGCTAATTTTTTCTAATTTTTTTCTAAAAAATAGTTGTAAAAAAAATAAACCTGTGCTAAGATAAATAACTGTAGAAAAAAAAATAAAAAAATAAATCTGATTTGGGTCGCTAACTCAATGGTAGAGTACTCGGCTTTTAACCGATTAGTTCCGGGTTCGAGTCCCGGGCGACCCATATAATTTGGGTAATGGGTAATGGGTAATGGGTAATGGGTAATGGGTAATGGGTAATAAACAATGCCCTACTCTGGTTCGGGTTGAGTTGAGGTTGAGGTTGAGGTTCAGTTGGTAAGCTGCTTTTACTCAATTTTCATTTAATTTCTTAATAAATACCAAACCAGAAATCCCTTAGTTACCAATAAATTAATTACAAATCCCCCAAAGAGATTACCTCTTGGGGAATTATAGTTGTTTGGAAGAGAAAATTCTGAGAAAATTTTTAGAGAGAATTCGACAGAAATGTAAAAATTGTCTTAAGATTATCTTTATAATTAAATCAAGCACAAAGCAAACTAGCTGATAACAAAAATTTAGGAGGAAAGGTATGGCTCTCGTACCCATGAGACTGCTGCTAGACCACGCTGCAGAAAACGATTACGGCATCCCTGCTTATAACGTCAACAACATGGAGCAAATCCAGGCCATTATGCAGGCTGCTGATGAAACCAATAGCCCCGTGATTCTGCAAGCTTCTCGCGGCGCGCGCAATTATGCTGGAGAGCTTTTCTTGCGCCATCTAATTCTGGCTGCAGTAGAAACCTACCCCCACATCCCCATTGCCATGCACCAAGATCACGGCAATGCTCCGTCAACCTGCTACTCCGCCATGCGCCACGGTTTCACCAGCGTAATGATGGATGGTTCCTTAGAAGCTGATGCCAAGACTCCCGCAAGCTTCGAGTATAACGCTAACGTGACGGCTGAAGTAGTAAAAGTGGCCCACTCCATCGGTGTCAGCGTTGAAGGCGAACTAGGCTGCTTGGGTTCTTTAGAAACCATGCAAGGCGACAAAGAAGACGGTCACGGTGCAGAAGGCAAGCTCACCCGGGAGCAACTGCTGACCGACCCCGACGAAGCTGTGGAATTTGTAGAACGGACTCAAGTAGATGCTCTGGCAGTGGCCATCGGCACCAGCCACGGCGCTTACAAATTCACCCGCAAGCCCAGCGGTGAAATTTTGGCCATCAGCCGCATTGAAGAAATTCATCGTCGCTTGCCTAACACCCACTTGGTCATGCACGGTTCTTCTTCGGTACCAGAAGATTTAATTGCGATTATTAACCAGTACGGTGGTTCTATTCCTGAAACCTACGGCGTGCCGGTCGAGGAAATTCAAAAAGGCATCAAGAGCGGCGTCCGCAAAGTAAACATCGATACCGACAACCGTCTGGCTATCACTGCTGCTTTCCGCGAAGCTGCTGCTAAAGATCCTTCTAACTTCGACCCTCGCCACTTCTTGAAGCCTTCTATTAAGTACATGAAGAAGGTTTGTGCCGATCGCTACGAAAGCTTCGGTACTGCTGGTAACGCAAGCAAAGTCAAAGTCTTAACTTTAGATGAGTTTGCCGCTAAGTATGCTAAAGGCGAACTGAGCGCAGTTACCAAGACTGCCGTAGCTGTTTAAGTTAATAGCTGCCCAACGGTTAAAGCTTTTTTAAAAAAATAAAAAGAGCTTAGAAAAAGCCCGGTTTCCTCTAGGAGGAGGCCGGGTTTCTCTGTTATGCTAAAATCGTTAGAGAGCAGATATTGTATTCTCAGAAACCCGGTTTTTTAGACAATACCTTCGCCAAAATAAAAAAATACCATTCGTAGGTTGGGTGGAACGAAGTGGAACCCAACAAATACGTCAGGTTCCACGGAGGTCCGCACGACCTACAAGAAAATGGCGAAGGTATTGTTAGAAAAACCGGGTTTCACAGGGGTGCTTGCTAGGGGTGCAAAATTTTTAGGTACTCAAATAAAAGAACCAGATTCATGCCCGTCAAAGTTTTAAAGCTTGAGATTATCAAAAAAATTTCTGGAAAAGTGCGCCTGCGAACCGTACTGATTGTGCCTTTCGCGATGCAAATATTTGCGACGGTGGGGTTGGTGGGATATCTTTCCTTTAGGAACGGACAAAAAGCAGTAGAAGATTTAGCCGATCGGTTAATGGCTGAAGCGAGCGATCGCATCGAGCAAAATCTGCGAACTTATCTGGCAGTTCCCCATAATATCAATCAAGCTAATGCCACTGCTATTAACTTAGGAATTTTAAGGGCAGACAATTTAAAACAATTAGAAAATTACTTTTTAAAACAGCTTCAAATCTTCGATAGCGTCAATAGTATTGTCTTTGGTAACGAGCAAAAAGATTTCGTCGGAGTAGAGGTTAGAGGTAAAGATTTGTTGGTGGTAATGGAATCGGATAAATCGACTAATTATGACTTACATACATATCAAGTAAACGAACGAGGAGAGCGCTTAAAGACTATAGATGTTACCGAGAATTATAACCCTAAAATTAGACCGTGGTACGCAAATCCAGTAGCAGCAAAAAAGGAAACTTGGAGCGATATTTTCCCCCAATTTACTACCAAAGATTTAACTTTAGCTGCAGTTCAACCAGTTTACGATAACCAAGGCAATTTAGAAGGGGTAGTCAATAGCAGCTTGCACCTGTCAGCAGTGGGATATTTTTTAGCGAATTTGAAGATAGGGAAAAGAGGACAAAGTTTTATTATCGAGCGTTCCGGAGAGTTAGTCGCTACTTCAAGCGGAGAAAAATTATCCCTACTCAATAATAATAAATTGGTACGGCTTTTGGCTACAGAAAGTAGAGATAATCTGACGAAAAATACAGCTTTATTTTTGAGAGAATATTTTGGTAATAACGAGGAAATAAAAACAGTTAAACAAAAAAAGTTTCGACTGGTAAAAAAAACCTATTTTGTGCAAATTAGACCTTTTTCAGATAATTATGGTTTGGACTGGTTAATAGTTTTAGTAGTTCCAGAAGCGGATTTTATGGAACGAATTAATGCCAATACGAGAACGACTATTTTCTTGTGTATTGCAGCGTTAATAGTAGCAACGGCTATAGGATTTTTAACTTCTCAGTGGGTAACTAAACCGATTATTAGCTTAAACGAAGCGGCAAAAGATATTGCTAAAGGTCGATGGGATAGAAGAGTAGAAATAGAGCGATCGGACGAACTAGGAGAACTGTCAAAATCCTTTAACAGTATGGCAGTTCAACTAAAAGAATCATTTGCTACTTTAGAAGAAAAAGTTAGAGAAAGAACGGCAGAACTAGCAGAATCTAACAAACAACTGGAAGGTGCCAAAGAAAAAGCCGAAGTTGCCAACCAGGCAAAAAGTTCGTTTATTGCCAATATGAGCCACGAATTGCGCTCTCCTTTAAATGCGATTCTGGGGTTTTCCCAAGTAATGACTCGCAGTCAGAATTTGCCAAAAGAACATTTAGAAAATGTCAGTATTATTACTCGTAGCGGCGAACATTTACTCAGTTTAATCAACCAAGTTTTAGATTTATCAAAAATTGAGGCTGGCAAAACTACTCTTCATGAGAAAAACTTCGACCTTTATCGACTGCTAGACGACTTAGAAGATATGTTGCAGCTAAAGGCAGAAGAAAAAGGATTGCAGTTAATTGTCGATCGCCATGAGGAAATACCTCGCTTTATCAGAACAGATGAAGTCAAACTAAGACAAGTATTAATTAATCTAGTAAATAATGCAATT
>CAZUCT010000182.1:0-14993 GCA_964619285.1 uncultured bacterium
TCTAATTTGCGAAACCCGGTTTTTTACCAACCGGGTTTCTGGGCACCCTATCTAATTTGCGAAACCCGGTTTTTTACCAACCGGGTTTCTGGGCACCCTATCTAATTTGCGAAACCCGGTTTTTTACCAACCGGGTTTCTGGGCACCCTATCTAAAAGGTCGAAACCCGGTTTTTTACCAACCGGGTTTCTGGCCCCACTATCTAAAAGGTCGAAACCCGGTTTTTTACCAACCGGGTTTCTGGGGGGCGAGTTAGCCTTGGAAAAACCGGGTTTCTGAGATACCAAAACTCGACTGGCAACTATACCGGTACCGCATCGCCAACCTGGGAGCGATCGCTAGCACCAAAAATAGCTTCCGAATGACAGTAATACTTAAACTCCAACAAATTATGGAAAGGGTCTTCCAAAAAGAAAGTGCGATGCTCTAAAGTAGAACCGGGGAAGCGGCGTTTCGGTTCCTGATAGAACTGTAAATTATTATTTTGCGCCCGTTCCAACAAAGCCTCCCAGTCACCTTCCGCAGTAAAAATCAAACCAAAATGTCTGGGATAAATGCTGTTTTGAGGTTCTAACCGATCCTGGCTCAGATGAGCGACAATTTGATTGCCGTACATATTCATAATTACAGCATTTTTAGACTCTCGACCGATGTCGCAACCGAGACCGTTACTATAAAAATCTTTGGCCCTGGCAATATCGGTAACGGGGAAAGCTAGATGAAATAGGATTTGATTCATGGCTGTTAGTTTTAAATAACGAACTGACTTAATGTTATAAAATATCTCTTGAAAATTGACAAAATTTTTATGTTTTCTACCGATTTTATCTACTCTCTCAATCCGTGGTTGGTGGCTGTTGGTTTAAATGCAGTTTTACTCAGCCTCGTCTATTTTGCCCCCAAAAAATTATTAACACCGGCAGGAGTCCTCCACGCCGGCATACTCGGAGTAATTGTTTGGGGTAGCTTGGGATGGCCGGGATATGCCGTGGTGGGGTTCTATTTTTTAGCGGGCTCCGCCGTTACCCGCATCGGCATGGCCGAAAAGGAAGCGGCGGGCATTGCCGAAAAAAGGGAGGGAGCCAGAGGGCCGGAGAATGTCTGGGGTTCGGCTTTGACGGCGGCTTTGTGTGCTTTGGGGGTTTTGGCGGTTGAGTGGTGGCATCCAGATGCAGGGGCGGGAGAAGATTTAGTGTCTTTGTTGACGTTGGCCTACGCGGCCAGTTTTGCCACGAAACTGTCCGACACTTGTGCCAGCGAGGTAGGGAAGGCTTACGGTAAAAGGACTTTTTTGATTACTACCTTCCAACCGGTGGCTCGGGGAACTGAAGGGGCCGTGAGTTTGGAGGGAACTTTGGCGGGGGTAGGGGGGTCGTTGGCGATCGCTCTTATCGCTCGGGCAGTTGCTTTAATTGACTTGACAGGAATCGCGTTTTGTGTTATAGCTGCCTTTGTTGGTACTAATATCGAAAGCGTTATTGGGGCAGCTTTCCAATCGGAGTTTGAGTGGCTGACAAACGAGGTCGTTAATATTATCAATACGGCCATCGGGGCGATCGCTGCTATTTTATTAGCTTGGGCCTGGTCTTATGTTATTTAATGGTTAGGGACTTGCAGTTTAATAAAATACCGATGTGTTGGGTTCCGTTGCACTACACCCAACCTACTACTATTTAATGATTAGCTTAGTTGAAATCGCAGCTAAACTAAAGTTTGTAAACAGAACATCAAGTTTTAGGAGATAACCGATGGAATCTAAACCATTTATGCTCATAGGCGAAGACGAACTTTCCTTAGCGCAAGCTTTAAAGTACCTGCAAACATCGGGAAAGTTGCAATCTTTCGTCACAGAAATTGCTCGTCAGTACCTTTTAGAAAAAGAGTTAGAAACTCAAGAAACGAGTGCTTTGGACGCAGAAAAACTGCAAAAATCCATCGCCGATTTTCGCGCCCAGAACAACTTAAACGACTCCAAAAAATTCCAGCAATGGCTAGATGGAAATGGCATGAATTACGGAATGCTGGAAGGTCAAATAGCTAACGGCTTTAAAATGCTGCAATTAAAAAACTCCCTAACCCAGGGCAAAGTAGAAAGCTATTTCGCGGAACGCCAACCATTTTTAGACTCGGTAATTCTGTCGAGAATTGTGGTTCAAGATAAAGAACTTGCGGACTCCATCTACCGAAAAATAGTAGAAGAAGGAGGTAATTTCGAGGATTTAGTTAAAGAATTTTCGATAACCAACGATCGCAATTTAAAAGGATTAATCGGACCGGTTAGCATGGGCACTTTACCAGAAGAAGTGAAAGCGGCAATGGAAGGAGCTAACCCGGGGCAGATAATGGGCCCTTTTAACGTCGATGGTTATTGGTGCGTGTTCCGTTTTGAAGAGCTTCAACCTGCCGATTTAGATAATCCCAATCTCCAAAGACGACTGGAAAACGAGATGTTCGATCGCTGGTTGGCAGAAAAACTGCAAACTTTAAAAGTCAAGATTCAAGTAGGGAATCAATAAGAAGGCAAAAGGCAAGAGGCAAGAGGCAAAAGGGGAGCAAGTCACCCTTGAAGCGAACCTAGAATCGCCGCGCAGGGTTGCGAGCGGCAGCGCGGCAATCTCGATTTTTGCTAATGGCTAATGGCTAATGGTTGCGATTAACAAGCTCGCAATTGACAATTAACAATTAGCCATTAGCTACTACCCAATTTAAAATTACGTCTGAGAAAACTTTCTAAAGACTCCATCTTCAGATTAAAAATTCTTTCGACGGTTTCAACTTCCTGGGGAGTACAGAAAAACTCGTTAGCTAATAAAACGCGGAAAGTGCCCAAAGTTTGCTCGGTTTGGGAATTAAACAAACCGACAACGCCGCGCAACCCATCCACCACCATCAGAGGAGATTTAATTATCGTCGGTTCTTCTTTTAAAATGGCGCCCAAAATATAAGGAAGATCTTCCCGGGAGATAATTTCCGGTCCGCCCACGGGAAAAATGCGATCGCGAGCTTCTCGGACCATCGGCGAATCGATGGCAATTTGTGCCACGTCATCGGTGCTGACAATAGAAGTGCGATTTTTCGGATTTCCTATCAGTAAATAAACTCCTCCCGTTTGTTTAAACCTTTGCGCTTGGGGCACCAGGCTGGATGCCAGACCGGCGGGACGCAAAATCGTATAATTTAACCCGCTAGCTTCGAGGTACTTTTCTACTTGTCGCTTTGCCTTAAAAGTGGGAGAATCTTCATAGCCGCGATCGACTCCCAAGACGGAAATAAAGACAAAATGTTGGATTTCGTATTCCTTGGCTGCATCTATGAGCTCTACATTGGCGGCGTAGTCAACTGCCTGGGGGTTTCTGCCGTCGCTGTGGGTGCTAATAATGTATTTAACGTCTTCGCAAGCTTTTCTAATATCTTTATCTCGCCTCAGATCGCCGATAAATATTTCTGCCCCTCGGTTTTCTAATTCCGAGTAACGAGAATTGAGGCGGGCGAACCCTCGGACGGGCATTTCGCGTTCTGTTATCTGCCGCACGATTCGACGGCCTAAATCTCCTGTTGCTCCAGTTACTAAAAACATGATTTTGGGAATGGGGAATGGGGAATGGGGAATGGGGAGTGGGGAGTGGGGAGTGGGGAATCGTCCCATTAAGTAGGTAGGCAAAAATATTTGCAGAAAATTTTCCCCGTAGAACAGACATCTTGTCTGTTCGGTGTCTAATTAATTTGGCACTCCTACTTAACAATTGACAATTGACAATTAACAATTAGCAATTAACAATTAGCAATTAGCAATTAGCAATTAGCAATTAGCAATTAACAATTAGCAATTAGCAATTAGCAAAAATTAAAGTTCCAGAATAACAGGTGTATGGTCGCTGGGTCTGGTCCAGGTTCTGGGTTCTTTGTCAATGATACAGCTTTTGGCGCGATCGTAAAGGGGTTTGCTGAGATAATGATGGTCGATGCGCCAGCCCCGGTTGCGCGGGAAACCGGAGGCGCGGTAGTCCCACCAACTGTAGTGACCTCCTTCTTGAGTAAATTTGCGAAAGGCGTCTGCTAAACCTAGTTCCCTTACTTGCTGTAAAGCTTGGCGTTCGGCGGGGGATAGTCCTACTGAATCTTTACAGGCTTCGGCATCGTAAATATCTCGGTCTTCTGGAACTATATTAAAATCGCCGCAAATACATAAGTTAGGAGAGTTTTCTAAAGTTTTGAGAACATATTCCCGCAGCAGTTTTAACCAACTTAATTTGTAATTATATTTATCGCTACCGACGCTAGCACCGTTGGGAACGTAGAGATTGACGATTCTCACGTCGTCGATGGTACCGGCGATCGCTCGTTTTTGTTCGTCAAATTCCCCCACAGCGTCGCTACCGAGAAGGGGAGTAAAACCGCAGGTAACGTCTGTCATCTTAGAACGGCTAAAAATTGCCACTCCATTATAGGATTTTTGACCGTTGGCGCAGATTTGATAGCCCAATTCGGCAAAGGGCGATCGAGGAAATTTATCATCTATTACTTTAGTTTCTTGCAAGCAGAGAACCTCTACGGGATTTGCCTCCAACCAATCTAAGACTATTTGTTGGCGAGTTCTAATTGAGTTAACGTTCCAAGTGGCTATTTTCATTATTGGGGAATTGGGAATGGGCAATGGGGAATTGGTATTATAGCAATTCTTTTTTTGCTGGCACTGGATATGGCCCACGTTGGGCCTTGGTTAGGCGCTTTCCTTTTGGCCCGCATAAGTTGAAATGCTTTTCATACTCATGACGAGTACTCATAATCATACTCAAAAATAAGATTTTTTTCTTTGAGGTCGAGTATAGTTGACCTTTTTTTGAGTAGAGTTTTTCCGAAATTAGATTAACGGTTGTTGTAGCAGATTCTTAGTTAAATTTAAGGAGTGCATTGAGATGCCGATAATTGCTAGACCGAGACCCAACGGAGACTTTTCTCCAAGAGAAGGTTTAATTGCTTCTTTTGGAAATCCAGGTAATTTTCCAGAGATACAAGAACTCTTGGAAGTTACAGCAGAGGAACCCGTATCGGGAACCTCTAATACAGATTTCCTTTTCGCCGGGGACGATCTGCCAAAAACTATTTACGGTTTAGAAGGAAACGACTACGTTTATACCAACAACGGACCTAGTTTTATTGTTGGCGACGAAGGCGACGATTTTCTCAATGGCGGTTTTGCTAACGACACCATTTTCGGCGGTTTGGGAAACGACCAAATTTCCAGCGAGGGCGGGGAGAATTTGTTGTTGGGAAATGAAGGGGACGATGGTATCAATGCTTCTGGAAGCAATATTATCTACGCCGGAAAGGGGGATGACGGGGTAAATGTTTACTTTTCAGAAGGAAACAATATTATCTATGGGGATAAAGGCAACGACAACTTAACCGGCGCTTTGATGGGAAACGACACTTTAGATGGTGGCGAGGGCAACGATAATTTGCAGGGCCTTTTCGGCGACGACTTGCTCTCCGGTGGGGAGGGTTGGGATTTCTTGACCGGTAATGGCGGTTTCGATACTTTACAAGTTGCCAGAAGTTCTCAAGGCAGTTTTGATATTATTATAGGTTTCGAGGATGGGGTCGATGCGATCGCTCTGGAAGGTTTAACCTACGATGAAATAGTTGTTGGGGCAGCGGGAGAGGATGCCGTCGAGCTGTCGGCAAGACTTGTCGCGGGTACCGATTCTACCTTCAGTATGGTGAATCCTGAAAATCGCGAAATGTCTCAAAATTCCGTTAGTTCTATTCCTCCAATTGCTGAAAGCGATATAGTAATAAAGGTTGCCAGTACGGATGAAGTTTTGGCAGTTATTCGACCGATTATCTTCGTTCCCGATGGCGTTTTGCCTTTCCCTGTTTTAACTGAGGATGATTTTATTTCCATTATTTAACGTGCCGAACAGACAAGATGTCTGTTCTACGGGCCTCAACACGCCAAAAAGACATCTTGCCTGCGTAGAACAGGCAAGATGCCTGTTCTACATAGAGCTAAATCGGACAGCTCAAACCGCCAGCTTTTTGACTAAAGCGGGCATTTTCCCGATAATCGACGGGACAGTCGATTACTGTAGGAACATCTTGAGAAAGAGCTTCCTTAAGAGTAGGAACCAAATCGGTTGCAGATTCCACGCGATAACCCTTCAAACCAAAACTTTCAGCAAACTTGACAAAATCTGGATTGTTAAACTTAATATAAGAAGACTCGCCGTAATGGTCTTCCTGCTTCCACTCAATCAAACCATAACCGCCATCGTGGAAGACGAGAGTCACAAAAGGAGTACCCAGTCGCGCTGCAGTTTCTAACTCTTGGCAGTTCATCAGAAAACCGCCGTCCCCCGTAGCAGCTACTACCTTGCGGTTGGGATAAACCAATTTAGCCGCCAGGGCCCCCGGAATAGCGATACCCATCGCCGCAAACCCGTTAGAAATGAGGCAAGTATTGGGGCGATCGCAATGATAGTGGCGGGCAATCCACATTTTATGAGCCCCCACATCGGAAATGACGATATCCTCCGGTCCCATCACCTGTCGCAAATCGTAAATCAATTTTTGCGGTTTAATCGGAAACCCATCATCCTTGGCATAATATTCGTATTCGTTGCGGATATTTTTGCGAATTTCTGCCACCATCGGGTTTAACTTATTCATGCGATCGGATCGCCGCAAAATCTCGTTTAACGAATCGGAAATATCCCCAACAATTTCTGCCATTGGGATATAACTGCTATCGATTTCAGCCGGCATCGCCCCGATATGAATAACCGGAATCTTGCCTTCTGGATTCCATTTTTTCGGAGAATACTCGATTAAATCGTAGCCGACGGCAATTACCAAATCCGTACTTTCAAAAGCACAAGTAATGTGATCTCTTTGCTTCAGCCCCGTAGTCCATAGCGATAGCGGATGAGTATAAGGAATTACGCCTTTACCCATAAAAGTGTTAGCTACTGGTATATTAAGTTGAGTGGCAAACTCCGTCAGCGCCTCGCTAGCGTTTCCCCGAATTGCACCGTTGCCCACTAAAATCAAAGGATTTTTGGCTTTAGAAATAGCGCTGGCCGCTTCGTTCATGCTTTGATAAGCAGAATAGCTTTTATCTCCTTTATCTCGGTTGAGAGGTTGCCCCTCCACCGGCATTGCCGCAATATTTTCGGGTACATCTATATGAACCGCGCCCGGTTTTTCGTGTTGGGCGAGTTTAAAAGCTTTGCGAACGATTTCTGGAGTAATGCTAGGACGTACTATTTGAGCGTTCCATTTAGTCACGGGCTCGAACATCGCCACCAAATCGAGATATTGGTGAGATTCGATGTGCATTCTATCAGTTCCCACCTGACCGGTAATAGCTACTAAAGGAGCGCCGTCTAAGTTAGCATCGGCAACTCCGGTCATTAAGTTAGTAGCGCCGGGACCCAAAGTGGACAAACAAACTCCTGCTTTTCCCGTGAGGCGACCGTAAACATCTGCCATGAATGCGGCACCTTGTTCGTGGCGAGTGGTGATAAATTGAATCGAGGAAGATTTTAACGCTTCCAAGACATCCATATTTTCTTCTCCTGGAAGTCCGAAGATGTATTGTACTCCTTCGTTTTCCAGGCATTTTACTAAAAGTTGTGCTGTGTTCATTCTTGGTTTTCTCCTTTAATAGGGAATGGCTAAGTAGGAGTGCCAAATTAATTAGACACCGAACAGACAAGATGTCTGTTCTACGGGGAAAATTTTCTGCAAATATTTTTGCCTACCTACTTAATAGCTAATGGCTAATGGGTAATGGCTAACAATTAGCAATTGACAATTAGCTATTAGCTATTAGCAAAAATTACTTAATCCAAACTGTTTTAACGTTGACAAATTCGAGAATGCCTTCTCGGGCGAGTTCCCGTCCGTAACCGGAACGTTTAATACCGCCAAAAGGCAAGCGCGGATCTGATTTCACCAGACCGTTGATAAAAACTGCCCCCGCTTCTATTTCCGAGATTAAGCGATCGCTCTCTTCTATTTTGCTAGTCCACGCACTCGCACCCAAACCAAAAGGCGTGCTATTAGCCAACTCGATCGCCTCGTCGATACCCCCTACCCTAAATACCAAAGCCACCGGTCCAAAAAATTCGTCTTGATATGCGGGGCAACCCTCTGGAATATCGCTCAAAATCGTTGGCGGATAGAAATTCCCCGGGCGATCGGAGAACAGGCGACCTCCAGTTAATAGTTTCGCACCTTTCTCGACGCTAGCTTGCACTTGTTCGTCGAGTTCTGTGAGAATACCGGGAGTAGCTAACGGACCCAAATCTGTTTCTGGGTCCATCGGGTCGCCTACTTTTAACGCCTCAAATTTTTTTAGCAAACCTTCGATAAATTTATCGGCGATCGCCTCTGCCAAGATGAAGCGTTTGGCAGCAATACAAGATTGACCGGTATTGAGCATCCTGGCACTAACGCCAGTAGAAATTGCAGACTCTATATCTGCACTTTCCAAGACTACAAACGGATCGCTACCTCCTAATTCCAAGACTGTTTTTTTAATATTTTTCCCTGCCAGAGATGCCAGACTAGCACCTGCCGGTTCGCTGCCGGTGAGAGTAGCTGCTTTTACGCGATCGTCTTCTATAATTTTAGCTACTTTATCCGAGCCTATTAGTAAAGTTTGAAAAGCTCCTTCGGGAAAACCCGCTTCTCTAAATATTTCTTCGATGGCCAAAGCGCACTGAGGCACGTTAGAGGCGTGTTTGAGCAAACCAACATTGCCTGCCATTAAGGCCGGGGCAGCAAATCTGAAGACTTGCCAGAAAGGAAAATTCCAAGGCATCACTGCCAGAATGGGGCCTAGAGGTTGGTAGCGAACGAAACATTTACTGGCGTCGGTTTCTCCTGGGACATCCGCTAGAAATTTGGCAGCATTTTCGGCGTAGTAACGGCAAACCAAGGCGCATTTTTTCGCTTCAGCCATGGCAGATTTTAACGTCTTGCCCATTTCTACGGTCATAATTTTGCCGAATTTTTCGCTATCCTTTTCTAAGATATCTGCCGCTTTTTGCAGCCATCGGGCCCGTTCTTCGAAGGATGTCTTTCGGTACTCCGGGTAAGTTTTAGCTCCCAGTGCTAGTTTGCTTTCAATGTCGGCATCGGCGATCGCCTCAAAAGTTTTTACTGTTTCTCCCGTGGCGGGGTTAATTGTTGCAATTGCCATTCTTTTTTTCTCTCCCGATAACATTCAATAGAAAACTCTTTTTTTATGATAGTTTCCAGCATCGGATCAAGGTATTACTTCTTAACTAATCGTTACAATTCCAGAGCTGCTGAAACCCGGAATTTCTGTAAAAACCGGGTTTCTTGCTGCCAAGTTCTATCTTGAAACGAGTTGATAAGCAGCACCGCCGACATTATATCATACTTGGTTGGCAACAAGTCTAATTTCTTTGTTAAGATTTCTTGAAATTTTAACAGCAAAGAATCATCTGGTCAATTGTAAATTGTCAATTGCTAATTGTTGGTTCTTTACCATTAACAATTAACAATTTATTTCAAGTTTGCACCTTAAATTCTGGAGGATCTATTCCCCAATTCACCCACTGAATTGCTTCTCTAGCCGACTGAATATTAGGCGGAACTCTCAGAGCATGAATTCTGTCCGTGCTAGGACAAGTCATTTTTATGATATAAATTGGTTCTATATCTACTTCGGAATAAATCTCTAATAAATCGTATTCTTGCCAAGAATCTATGGTGTTACATTGTAATTCTTGGCAGATGCGATCGTAACCGATGCCTTGGAGCAATACTCGCCTTAGTTCGGCATTTGTTTCTGATAAAAGCCACTCGCAACGCCAGTTTGAAGGAGGAATTTTTCCGTAAGTTTCTGGTAAGATGACGCCTTGATAAGCATAGACTTTAAACCCATCGGCAAATTCTACTGCCGGTCCTCCTTCTCCATGGAGTCGTTGTTGGTTGTCTGCGGAGAAAATTAGGGGGCGATCGCACATAAAGCAAATATTTTTAAAAGGAAAAAACCAGCTACAATCTGTTGCTAAAGAGCGCAATATTTCCCATTTATTTTTATCGCAATGACAACCTAAAACCGAAATTAAAAAGTCGCTCCAGATAGTAACTGCTACTAATTTTGGTGTGGAAATACAAGGCTCTACCGGACCGAGAAAACCATTTTTTAACGAAGCAGTTACCAGATAAGAAAAATCGCGGTTTTCTTCTAAATTTCCCAGCATTTTTTCTAGTTCTCTCGGTCGTTCTTCTATCAGCAAATTTATCAAATAAATTCCCAGTCTATCTATTTGATTTAATAATTGCCTGTACTGGGTTTCGCTTTCAATTGTTTCTAACACCCACGGCTGAACTTGACTTATTAAATCGTCGCAAAATTGCAAGGATAAAACTTCCCAAAGCTGCTCGTCTAATTCTTCTCCCAATTCAACTGTCATTAATTTACCGAGTTCTGCGGCCAAGTTTTCTCCTTTTTTTGGGATTTTTTCCCGTAAAAATTCCCCCTCACTCGCCTTTTCTAATTGCCTCCACTTGTGCTGCATAATAGTTCTTAAAGCTGCTAGCGGTCCCCGGCAAAATACCATTTCTGGTGGCGATAAACCCATAGCAGCATAAGCATTTTTTATAGCTTCGGTAGCTTTTTCTCGGTCTAGCGGCTGGCAAGAAAGGGCGATGTTCAGCCATTTTTTACCGTAAATGGGAATTAGTTCTTTTTGTTCTGGCTTTAGTTGGGTAATAATTTCATTCATAAGATTAGGGAATGGGGAATGGGGAATGGGGAATTGATAATGGCGAATGGCTAATAAGTAGGTAGGCAAAAATATTTGCAGAAAATTTTCCCCGTAGAACAGACATCTTGTCTGTTCGGTGTCTAATTAATTTGGCACTCCTACTTAGAATCATTGAATACAGGCGATTAACAATTAACAATTAGCAATTAACAATTAACGATTACCAATATAATCGTAACTATAATGCTGGCGATCGAAAGAATCTCCACGATATCCATTGCCAATAGTTCCCAACACCGACACTCCTGCCATACTTAAATCCTCCAATGCCCAAGTAAAAGCCTCCCGTTCCGTCTTGCCCAGCCCCACAACCAAAATCAGGCCGTCTGTATTCGCCGCCAACAGACTAGCATCGGCCCTGCCCAACAAAGGCGCAGTGTCAAAGATTGTCACATCGAAAGCGCTGGCAAATTCTGGGATTAACTCCCGCATCCTCTGGGAGGATAAAATCTTGGTCGGATCGGCAATTTGGGGGCCCGCCGTCAAGACGAAGAGATTTTCGTCAAAGGGCGATCGCTCTATTGCCTCTTCCCAGGACATACCTTCCGTCGCTACGCTACTCAAACCGCAATGGTTGGACAATCCCATCATGTTATGAATCTGGGGCGATCGCAAATCGGCGTCCACTAACAACACCTTTTGGCCCATTGCCGCTGCTGCCTTGGCCAAATGAGCCGCTACTGTTGATTTACCATCCCCTGGCATGGCGGAACCGATCGCAAAAGAACGGAGGGGATTGGCATAATTTAATAAGCGAAGATTGGTATTAATGCTGCGAAAAGCTTCGTCAAAATTTGAGGGATAAACCGCCAAAGAGGAACTATTACTTGCTTTTAATTCTTCGTTCATCCACAGGGGGCGATCGTGTATGGGAATTACTCCCAACATGGGCAAACCAATAGATTTTTTGACCTGTTTGGGATTTTCAAAAACATCTGCTTCTAAATTGTTTGCCAGTTTGGCTAAACCTATTCCCAACAGCACACCTGCCAATCCTCCTAAAGTTAAATTTAAAATAGAATTAGGAGAAACCGCCACCAATTCCCCGGCATTATTTATCAACATTTGCGGCGGTGCGATTAACTCCCACGGCATTTCTTTTAAAGCCGATTCTACTTGCAAAGCATTTCTGGTTGCCAATAAATCTTTAAGTTTTTCTTTTGAGAGCTGCAATTCAAGTTGAATATCGGCGTATTCTCGCAAAATTACTGGGAATTGTTTGGCGTATTGGCTTAATTCTGCTTCGGCTTTATCCAGTACGTTTGCCCGAACTTCTAATACTTCGATTTGATTGGCAGCTTGCACCATTTCTTGAATTAATTCTAAGCGGATTTCGTCTTGAAATGTTAGGGCTTCGGGACCGATTTCTTCGATACTTTTGCCCGCTACTTTTTGGGCTTCTTCGTTTAAAAGAGGCAGCAGGCGTTGCCTTTGATTTACTAGGGCTTGAATCTGAGGGGCTTCTTCTTTAAAGCGGGCTAATTCTAGGGCTATTGTGGTTTCGATTTCTTGAAGTTTATTGAGTAAGGATTGATAGCGAGGAGAGCGGGAGATTGCCGAAGCTATTAGGGCTTGTTCTGGTTTTAATCCCAGTTGGTTTTCGATGCTTTGGTAGAGCGATCGCTCTTGTTCTAGTTGGATTTCATTGGTTAATTTTTGAGTCTGAATTTGACTCATTTCTTCGGCTATTTTTGCCGCTTCTAATTCTGGGTCGATTAATTGATAATCTTCTAACAATCTTTGTTCTTGTTGTTGCAAGCTGGCCACTCGTTCTTCTAATTCTGGTAGTTGAGTTTCTATATATTTAATTGCTTCCCCAAGATGGGTTTTGCGTTCTTGGCGATCGTATTTATTATAAGCTTCTGCTATGGCGGTTAAAACCGCTAAAATTTTTTGGGTATCTCCATGCCGGTAGCTTACTTTGAGAATTTTAGTTTCGTCGATTCTTTCTACGGCTAATTTTTGGCTTTCCCAGAAACGATCTATCCCGCTTTTACCAAACAAATAGTTGTAATTAATTTCGGGATATTTAGTTTGTATTTCCTCAATTATGGGTTCCATTACTTGAGGACTGGTTAAGACTTCAATTAAGGATTGATAATCGGTGCCGTATTGTTTTGAATTTTGGTTATTTTCGGTTGAATTTTTTCGCGCTGGCGGTGCTACTCTGTTGTTAGAATTTCCCGCTAATAAGTTTTTGAGGCGTTCTTCCAAGTTTTCTGTTTCATCTGTTAGTTTTTCTTCGGGTTTTTTTTCAAAAAAATTTGTTTTTATTTCCGTTATCGTTACCGGTTCTATTAATAGTTTAAAATAGCCTTGATATTGGGGAATTTGAGAGAGATTCCAGAAATAAGCTGCGGTGGTTGTAGTGGCAGTTGTTCCCATAATTAGAAACCATCTTTTAAAGAAAAGCTTCCATAAGTTATCCTCTTTGGAGGGCTGGTGGCGATCGGCTTTTTGAAATTCGGCATCGTAAATGTAGCGATGGTATTGCGGCGTAGTTTTCTTGGTATCTGCGAGTTTGCCGCTAGATTGGTATAGAGAAAGACTAGAAGTTTGTTCCGGTTCCAGATTTTCCATATTTCTTAATAATTGCTAATTGCTAGTTGCTAGTTGCTAATCGATAATTGCCAATCTCAACAATTAACAATTAGCAATTAGCGATTTACTACTTAGTTAAATAACCCATTTCTTCCAAGTTAGAAATTATTTTAGCTACGCTTTCTTCGACAGTTTCTTTGTCAGTGTAGCAAATAATTTCTGGGTTATCCGGTTCCTCGTAAGGATCGTCAATGCCCGTGAAATTTTTAATTTCCCCTGCCCTGGCTTTAGCGTACAATCCTTTGACATCCCGTTCTTCGCAGACTTCTAAAGGCGCTTTGATGTAAACTTCGATAAAGTTGTCGTACAGCTCTCGAAGTTTATTTCGTATTGCTTTGTAGGGGCTAATAGCTGCAGTAATGGCGATGACGCCATTGCGGCTTAGGAGATTAGCGACAAATCCAATTCGGAGAACATTAGTATCGCGGTCTTCTTTACTAAAAGTTAAGCCTTTGGAGAGATTAGTGCGGACTATATCTCCGTCTAATATTTCTACGTTTCGGTTTCTGGCTTTTAGTTCTTGTTCTACCAGTTTACTGATGGTACTTTTTCCGGCCCCACTTAAACCTGTAAACCACAAAATTGCGCCTTTTTCCATTGTTTTTTTCTTTGTTAGTTCTTGATTGTTTGTTTGATAACTGAAGGATTTAGCTGCTCAAAACAACTTTAGTTTTTCCCAGTAAACTCTATTTCTCCTCAAAAGATTAGGAGAACGATAAAGATAAAAACTAGGATTAACTAAAACTTAATAAATGCACCCTCTAAAGGATAGTTTACTTCGGGAGCAAGTCACTTTTGAAATAAACCAGGGAGACTCTTTTAGAATTAACAATTGACAATTAACAATTGACAAAAAGCCATAATTCTTTGTTTTTTTCCAAGCTGACTTTTACCCGTTGACTTTCGGAGCTAACCCAAGAGAGATTTTACACGCTCGATCGCTTTCTTGACAAAAGGTAGCTATTTGTTATTATGACTAATCTTAATTTTGTTTGACAAATCGCCCGCGATGTGGTAGCGGCGTGGTAATGGAGAGCGGGCCGCAGCACGAGGGACAGGAGATGGCCCTTATTTTTGATTTTTTTGGGGGGTTTTTTAAAAAGGCCATGAGAAAATGTCCCAAGATTTGAGCTAGAAATCCTGACAGACAAGTGAAAGTCCGTATCAGGTAATAGATACCCTGAGACGGACACTAACTATGCAAACCTACAAAACTATTGTAATATCCAGCTTACTATTTTTGGGCGGGGTTACGGGAGCCCAAGCCTTAGAAGTAAATAATAGCTTGGAATCAGCTACAGCCTTCTATATGGGCTCCGCTCAAGTTACTCATAAAGGGCCAACGGACCCGCCTCCTGGGGCGGGAGCTCGGAGTTTTAGAAATTCGGAAATTCGACCTAACAAACCAGGACAAAGGTCTGCCTACCCTCAAGAAAGGGGTAGCGGACGGGATGAAGTTCCCGGGCACATCTTATTCAATGCTTCGTAAGAAGGTCATCGGTCCCCATTGTACCTCTCTTTTATAAATTAACACGAAAAAAGCTCGGGAGTAAGGTCACGCCCCGCCTTTTCAAAGCGGGGCGG
>CAZUCT010000183.1:0-14940 GCA_964619285.1 uncultured bacterium
CCGGGTTGGGAAAAAACCGGGTTGGGAAAAAACCGGGTTGGGAAAAAACCGGGTTGGGAAAAAACCGGGTTTCGGGCTCTCAGAAACCCGGTTGGGAAAAAACCGGGTTGGGAAAAAACCCGGTTGGGAAAAAACCGGGTTTCTGGTCCCACAGTGCGCACCGCGCACCTTATCCCATTAATAATCGCCTCATCAATAAAACTCCTCTCTACTCTGGCAAAGTTCCAATCGCCCCTTCCGCCAATGCCAAAAACTGTTCTGCCCAAGTAATTAGCTTCTCGGCATCTTCTAAAGAAACTACATTAAAACCGCCATAATCTCCACTATTTCTTAAATCTTGCGCGTCTATCAAATATCTATGAAATTCCACGGGCACTCTATTAGTACGGGCAAACTCTCTACCGAAGGCAGAAATCACCGCCGAATGTTTGGAAAAAGACATTCCTTCTCCTTCTAAAAACGCTTCTGCAATATAAAACATAGCGTAGTAAGCCCGAGATGCTGCAAAATCAGTACAGTTACTATCCAGCAGTACATTGGCGGCAAAAATACTTTGACGCGCTTTTAATAGTAGTTGACGTTGTTCGTCTGTCATAAGATTACTCCTTCTTTACGAATGTTTCTTAATAAAGGGCCTTGACGATTAAAAAAGTGTTCTTTCTCCATAAATAAACGGCTAATAACTTCATCATGTTCTAAAGATAAATCGGCGACAATATGACTGGTTCTTTTAATTTCCTCTCCTAGTTTAACCGGTCCAGTAAGAACTATCAAAACGTCGATATCGGAACCGAAAACGGCATCTCCTCGCGCCTGGGAACCGAATAAAACGAGATTGACGAGGCGATCGCCATAAAGATTTTGCAGTTGGGTTTTAAGTTGTGAGAGGATGGTTTGGATTTTTGGGCTCATGGTTGTTTGGGGATAACTTTGCGAGAGCAACAAATTACAGTTTAAGCTAAGATGGCATCGAGGGACTGAGAAGGTCCGACTTTGGTTTATACTGAATCAGATTAAACAACACCTTCTTTCCCCGTAGGTTGGGTGGAACGCAGTGGAACCCAACGATTTTGTTGGGTTGCGCTGTCGCTCCACCCAACCTACTAATGGTATTCTTTATTTTGGCGAAGGTATTGATTAAAGTTACGCAATTTTTATCTAAAGAATTATGGCTTTACAACCGGGCGATAAATTAAGTAAAGGTAAATACACAATCCAAGACAAATTAAAAACAGGACGATTTTGCATTACCTATCTTGCTACGGTTAACTGTAGGGTTTCCCAAAACGAAAAAACTTCTTTTTTCGGACTATTAAACTGGTTAAAACAGGAGCAACCCCAGAATCAAAAACCAGAAAAAGTAGTTGTTAAAACTCTCAACGATGAGATGTACGAACAAGCTCAAGATGGGGATATTGAGAAGCGCAATAACGATTTATTTAAAGAAGCGATCGCTTTATCTCGCTGCGAACATCCCCATATTGTTAAGTTTAAATACCCTTTATTGGAAGGGGGAAAAGTTTACTTAATAATGGAGCATATCGCTGGAGGCGATCTGACTACTTTATCCGAGAAAACTTTGCAGGAAAACGAAGCGTTAACCTATATAAAACAAATAGGAGAAGCTTTAATAGTAGTTCATAAAAACGAATTAATACATCGAGATGTTAAACCCGCTAATATTGTTTTAAGGATGGGAAAAGAGCTGGCTATTTTAATCGATTTTGGTTTGGCGAGGGGTTTTGACGATATTTTGACTACTGTTCATCCTACTACAACCAAAGGTTTTGCCCCTCCCGAGTTGTACGATCCGACTGCCAAAAGAGGACCATATACCGATGTTTATTCTTTAGCGGCGACTCTTTATTTTTTATTAACTGGGGAAGTGCCTCCAAACGCTCAAAATAGACACAAAGAAAAGTTAGTTCCTCCTAAAAAGCTCAATCCTAATCTTACCGATGCTGTTAATAAAGCGATTAATCAAGGAATGCAATTCCACTCAGAAGACCGCCCCCAAACTATAAAAGAATGGTTGGAATTATTGCCCCTTCCTGTGGAGGAAAAACCACCAGAAACTCCCAACTCGGAAGCAGAAGCTTTAAAACTATCCAAACAGCAAACTATTGTCGGTATTATTGGCATAATCGTGACAGCTTTAATAACTATTTTAGTTGGGTTATATGCTGAAGAAATGAAGGAAAAAATAGAGCAAGTTTTACCTTCTTCTTCCCCCACTCCGACAACTGTAGAATCCCCTTCTCAAAACTAATTTTTCTTAACAGTGGGGTTAGGGCAAAGCATTAGGATATTAGATTTAATGCTGCTTATCGTCATTTACTGCCCGAATGCTTTGCCCCTACAGACTTGTTTTTTAGTTGGACAAAAATCGAAATAAGGCCCCCGATGTCCCCGCATCTCGAAGGCCATCCCTGAGACCTTGGATGGCCCTTCCCTCTTCTCCCCCCTTCTCAAGGGGGGCCGGGGGAAACGCTGGATGGCCCCTCTCTCTTCTCCCCCCTTCTCAAGGGGGGCCGGGGGGGAGCCCTCCAAATATGCCAAAATATTCCTAGTCGTCTAGCAATTGCAGTCATGGTCTGGAACCCCGGAGACCGTTTATTCGGTGGCCGTTACATCGTCCAAAAGAAACTGGGAAAGGGTGGTTTTGGCATCACCTATTTGGTCAAAAACAAAAAAGGCCAACTTTTTGTGGTTAAAACCCTCAAAGATGAGGTGATGACCGACCCCGAATTTGAAGAATATCGCGATAAATACCTGCGGGACTTCGACCGGGAGGTAGTAAAGTTAGCTATCTGCAGCCACCCCCATATCGTTCGCGTAGAAAATCACTTCTATGAAAAACCCCTTCCCTGTCTGGTGATGGAATATATAAAAGGACAGGATTTATGGCAGCGCACCAACAGGGGTAAAAATCCCTTGCCAGAAGCGGAGGCGACTCGCTACATTCAGCAGATAGGGCAGGCGTTGACGGTAATTCACGAAAAGGGGTTGCTGCATCGGGATTTAAAACCCCACAATATTATGGTGCGAACTGCTGCAAACTCCCAGGGAAACGGCGAGGCAGTTTTAATCGACTTTGGCATCGCCAGGGAGTTTATCCCCTGCCTCACTCTAACACAAACCCCTCTACTTACTCCCGGTTTTGCGCCCCTGGAACAATACGACCCACAGGGGAGGCGGGGCGAGTTTACCGATGTTTATGCTTTGGCGGCGACTTATTACTGTTTGGTGACGGGGAAGATGCCACCGGCGGCATTTATGCGGGTTGTTAGAGATACTTTAAAACCGCCCCAGGAGGTTAATCCCCAGATTGCGGTTAGCGATGTCGCCAGTGGGGCGATGTTGGCGGGGTTGCAGGTACAAGCAGAAGACCGGCCCCAGTCGGTGTCGGAGTGGTTGGGGTTGTTGCGGGTCGATACTGACGACCTGAGTTCGGAAAAGGGTGTCGATTATCGGCGGTTGCGAGATTTGCTGAAAGCCTGCGAGTGGAAGGATGCAGATTATGAAACTGCTGTTTGTATGTTGAAGGCGGCGGGTCAAGAGGAGAGGGGATATTTGGATGTGGAAGACATCGATAATTTTCCCTGTACGGACTTGCGCACCATCGACCGCCTTTGGGTAAAATACAGCAACGGGCGCTTTGGCTTTTCGGTCCAGAAGCGCATTTATCAAGAATTGGGCGGGACTAGAAAATACGATTCGAAAATCTGGGAGGCCTTTGGCGATCGCGTCGGCTGGAGAAAAGGAGGAGAATGGTTGAATTACTCTGACCTGAGATGGGAAAAAAATTGTGGGGTGACACCCCTTGGCCACCTCCCAGATAAAGGTGTGGATTATTATAGGATGAAAGGGGGTATATTACTACAACTCTCTTCTCTCGCGCAGAGACTTGTAACCTGTAGCATAGAGTAGCTTCAGGCTTTTGTCAAGTTGATTTTTTAGTGCAAGTTTTTACGATTTCACGTTGTTGGCCTCAATTCGCTGCGAGCTGTCATTGCGAGGGGGGAGTGGGTGAGAGTTAAGTTTGGTATTGTATCGTTATCTCCCCCCGTGGCAATCTCATGGCTTAATGGTGGGGCTGAGATTGCTTCGGCTGTTTTAGTGGTTTCTCCAAAAGTTTAACTCGTTTTCCAACCGCCTCGCAATGACAACAAAATATTGATAGCGAGAAAAGCTCCGGTTAGAGCTTCATCGCCCGCCAGAAACCGGGTTTCTGCGAGAAACCCGGTTTCTTAAGTCTCCGTGTCGATTGGATGTCGGTTTTAGCGGAAGAAAAGAAACCCGGTTGGCAAAAAACCGGGTTTCGCAAATTAGATAGCGGAAGAAAAGAAACCCGGTTGGCAAAAAACCGGGTTTCTTAATTCAATACCTTCGCCAAAGTAAAAATACCTGCAAGAAAATGGCTAACTCGCCCGCCAGAAACCGGGTTTCTGCGAGAAACCCGGTTTCTTAAGTCTCAGTGTCGCTCGGATGTCGGTTTTAGCGGAAGAAAAGAAACCCGGTTGGCAAAAAACCGGGTTTCGCAAATTAGATAGCGGAAGAAAAGAAACCCGGTTGGCAAAAAACCGGGTTTCGCAAATTAGATAGCGGAAGAAAAGAAACCCGGTTGGCAAAAAACCGGGTTTCTTAATCAATTGTCTTCCACCACCGCATCCCAAAGGGCATTAATACCATGCTCGATATATTCCGAATCTCGGTGGCGATCGAGCCACTCGGCGATGGCAGCAACAACATCGCCGGATTTCCTGCCCAAATTGCCCAAGGCATCCGCAGCGACCTTTCGCACGATCCAATCCTCATCCGACTGCCTGGCCAGCAAAGCCCTGATAATGGTTTGGGAGTTATTACCCAAATTGCCCAAGGAACTTGCAACGCTCGATCGCACCTCAGATTCCTCATCCTCTAGCTGCGCTATCAAAGCACTGACAACAGTTTCCGAGCTGTCGCCCAAATTGCCCAAGGCAGAAACAGCGCTCGATCGCATCTCATGTTCCTCATCCTCTAGCCGCGCCATCAAGGCTTTGATAACGGTTTGGGAGCTATTACCCAAATTGCCCAAGGCAGAAGCAGCGTACAATCGCACTAGCAAATTCTCATCCTCCAGCAGTGCTATCAAAGCCCTGACAACAGTTTCCGAGCTGTCGCCCAACTTGCCCAAAGCTTCCGCAGCGCTCTGTCGCACTTGAAATTCCTCATCTTCTAGCCGTGCCACCAAACCGCTGACAACAGTTTCCGAGCGAACGTCCAAATTACCCAAGGCTTCCGCAGCGATCGCTCGCACTAGCAAATCTTCATCCTCCAGCCGCGACATCAAAGCGCTGACAATGGTTTGGGAGCTATTGCCCAAATTGCCCAAGACGTTCGCGATCTTACCTCGCATATAGGAATCCTCATCCTCCAACTCTGCCACCAACACCCTGACTGCTGTTTCCGAGCTATTGCCCAAATTGCCCAAGGCACTTGCAACGTTCCATCGCACCAGCGAATCTTCATCCTTCAACCGTGGCACTAAGGTGCTGACAACGGCTTCCGAGCTCTTGCCCAAAATGCCCAAGGCAGTAGCCCCGTGCGATCGTACCTGCGAATCTTCATCATCCAACCGTGCCACCAAGGCGCCGATAACAGCTTCCGAGCTATTGCCCAAACGGCCCAAGGTATTAGCAGCATTCAACCGCACGTTGAAATCCTCATGCTCCAACAGCCCTACTAACCTGCTGACAGTGGTTTCCGAGTTTTTGCCCAAAGAACCCAAGGCATCCGCAGCCTGCGATCGCACGCCCAAATCCTCATCCTCCAGCCGTGAGACCAAAGCGCTGAGAGCGGTTTGGGAGCTATTACCCAAATAGCTCAAGGCTTTCACAGCATTCGACCGCAGGCTTAAATCCTCATCCTCCAGCCGTGAGACCAAAGCGCTGACAGCGGTTTGGGAGCTCTTGTCAAAATTGCTAAAGGCATGGAAAACTTTCCATCGCACTTCCTCATCCCCACCCTCCAGGCGCGACAGCAGAATGGGAAGCACCTCCTCTTCCTCTCCCAAAGCTTTCCGATATTCTAACAATTGCCACTCGTCAATATTGTTTCGCTCTTTCAACAACTCTAAAGCTTGCCCCTCGAAGTCAGTCCCCTTCATGGCGCAAAGTATTTGAAAAACCCAATCGCGAACCCAGGAACCAGCGCGCTCGTTAACCTCCAACTCCACCAACCCCTGCAAAATCTCCCCAGACAGCGCCCCATCTGCCGCCCGCAAATTAGGAGGATTTTCTGCCAAACAACTGCCCGCAAACAACAAATCCCGATGGAGCCACTCCTCGTACTCGCTGCCCGCATTCAAAATTGCTCGAATAGCCCTCGGCGTCTTGATAGCGATATCGGTAAATTTAATACCGTCTAATTCCATAGTTTAGCTAATGGGTAATGGCTAATTGCTAATGGCCAAAACGTAAGGTGCGCATTGCGCACCCTACTAGAGCTACTAGAGCAACTGGTTCTACTTATGAAGAAACCCGGTTGGGAAAAAACCGGGTTTCTGGGTCTACTATGGAACAATCATCGAACCGATACCGGCATCGGTAAAGATTTCTTGCAGCAGGGCGTGGGGAATGCGACCGTCAATAATATGGGCGGCTCGCACTCCTTGAGCCAAACTCCGCACGCAACAATTGACTTTCGGAATCATCCCCCCAGAGACAACACCTTTACCAATTAACTCCCTAGCTTCTTGGATGCTTAATTTGGCTATGAGACTATCGGGGTTGTGATAGTCTTCTAAAATTCCGGGGGTGTCGGTGAGCAGGATTAACTTTTCCGCTTGCATCGCCGCCGCTATTTCTCCCGCAACCGTATCGGCGTTGATATTATAGGCCTGTCCGTTTTCGTCAGCCGCCACGCTGGAGACTACCGGAATATAGCCGGAGTTGACGAGGGATTCTAAAATATTTATCCTGACGCTGCTAACTTCTCCCACGAAGCCGATACCCTCTCGACCGTCTGGACGTGCTTTAATCAGATTGGCATCTTTGCCGCATAAGCCTACCGCCAAACCGCCGGCTCGATCTATCAGCGCTACGATTTCTTTATTGACGCGGCCGACTAATACCATTTCTACTACTTCCATCGTCGCTTCGTCAGTCACCCGCAAACCATCTTTAAATTGGGGTTCTATTCCCAGTTTGCCCAACCAAGTGTTAATTTCTGGCCCTCCACCGTGGACGACAATGGGACGCATCCCAACGCAGGATAGTAAAACGATGTCCCGAATTACTTGGTCTTTTAGGTTGCTATCTTTCATGGCCGCGCCCCCGTATTTTACGACGATGCGGCGACCTGCAAATTTTTGGATGTAGGGCAGCGCTTCGCTGAGGACTTCTACGCGACTGGTTTCTGAGGTTTTGCTAAAGTCGCTATTTTTGAGCATGGCAAACTTCTTTGTTTATTGTTAATACTTAATTGTTAATTGTTAATTGTTAATTGTCAACTAACTCTCCGTCAGTTTCCATAAATGTTTTAAAGGGAAATAAACGACAGGAGCCCAAAGACTGCTAATAATAGCCGAACTGAGGGCAACTTTTTGGTAATGAATCCAGATGTCTGCTAGAGAGCGATCGCCTACCATACCAAACTGAATTGCCATGACCGTCTCGGCGACAATTGCCATAAAAAATACAATCAAAGCTACCGAGATAAAATCTTCTTGGAGGTATCGTTGTTTTTGCAAGCGAGCTGTTAGGATTCCCACTAAAACTAAAGGTATTACATGACTCGGATTAAAACCCGTCATTCCATCTTGAATTAGCCCCAAAGTTACACCTGCTATTCCACCTTCAAGAGTGGAACGCTGAACGCTCCAAGCTACGATCCAAATTAACAACCAGTTCGGTGCTATTCCTAATAATTCCATTCCTGGAAGCCGCAGCAACAAGATTATACTGCAGATGATAACCGAGCCAACGGTAACTATTAAAAAACATATTTGACGCCAATTTAAAGACATTTTATCTAATTTTTTAACTCAATAATTGGATGCCAGAAACTTATCGCTTTTTGCTAAGTACCTGTGCAAAATTAATTACATACCGAACAGGCAATAGCCGCGTTCTACGGGCAATTTTTTCTGCAAATATTTCTTAATGGCTAATGGCTAATTGCTAATTGCTAATTGCTAATCGAAGACAGGCTAGTGGCTAATGGTTAATAGTTAATACTACCAATTGACAATTAGCAATTGACAATTAACAATTAGCAATTGACAATTAGCTTAATGATTATGTGGATAAACAATTACCCACTCTAAAGAATTCATCGGTACGGAAAATTTGATAGTAGCTTCGGGAGCGGGAGTTTTACTTAATTCTAGGGACTCAATGATGCCCACCGGCAATCCCGCAGGAAATAACTGACTGTAAGCAGAAGTAGAAACAACATCCCCTTCTCGAACATCAGGAACATCGTCAAAAAACTCCATCACTCCAGTATTTTCATCTTTACCTCCCATGGAACCCATTTGACGGGTGCGAATAATTCCTACTCCTATTTGGCTAGTGGGATCGCTAATTAAAAGCACCCGACTGGTACGGGGAGTAACGCTAATAATTCTACCAACTATTCCTCCCGGTCCCATGACAATAAAATTCTCTTTAATACCATCGTTACTGCCCCTTCCTAAAGTGATTTGGTTCCACCAATTATCGGCACTGCGACCGACGACGGGTGCGACAATTCCTTTGCCTTTTAGCTGGTTTTTTTCCGAGTAATCTAAGATTTTTTTAAGATTTTCATTTTGTTTTTCTAATTCTTGGATGCGAATTTCTAGTTCGTTAATACGAGCATTAATTAGTTGAGCTTCCGGTCGCTCTTCGAGGGTTGTAAAAGGTGCCGTTAGCTGACTATAAATCTCGACAAAAAAAGCACCTTGGGTCTGGCGAACCCAGAAACCAGCACCTACTACCAGAGCGATCGCTGCCATTTTTTTTAGCAGTTGATTTCGACGTTTCTCTCGCACAATTTGCATTGTTTCACCTGATAATTTTTACCTTTATTGATTACTTAACTCGACCGCTAAATACTCGTTCGAGCTGTTTAAAGTTTTCCAAAACTCGACCGGTTCCCAAAACTACGCAGCTAAGAGGATCTGCTGCCACATGAGCGACAATACCGGTTTCGTGAGCGATTAAAGTATCTATCCCCTTCAATAAAGCTCCACCACCAGCAAGCATCACGCCCCTGTCGATAATATCTGCCGCTAATTCTGGGGGAGTCCGTTCTAAAGTCCGCTTTACTGCTTCGACAATAACGGATAGGGGTTCGGACATGGCTTCTCGAACCTCCGGCCCTTTAAGAGTTACCATTCTCGGCAGGCCCGACAGCAAATGTACGCCCCGCACTTCCATAACTGCATCGTCATCGTCTGGGGTGGGATAGGCCGAACCCAATTTAATTTTGATTTCTTCTGAGGTTTGTTCCCCAATTACTAGGTTATGGACTTTTTTCAGATATTGAGCAATAGCCTCGTTAAGTTCGTCTCCCGCAACCCGCACTGATTCGCTGAGAACCGTTCCTTGCAAGCTCAGAACTGCCACTTCGGTGGTACCTCCGCCAATATCAACGATCATATTGCCCGTAGGTTCGGCCACCGGTAATCCAGCCCCGATGGCCGCCGCTACCGGTTCGTCGATTAAACGGACATCTCTGGCCCCCGCCTGAGAGGCTGCTTCCATCACGGCCCGTCTTTCGACTCCGGTTACGCCGCTGGGAATGCCGATGACAATGCGCGGGGCCACCAAGCTCGACCCGCCGTGAACTCGCTTGATAAAATGCTTGAGCATGATTTCTGCAGTATCGAAGTCGGCAATAACTCCATCCCGCAGGGGTCGCATGGCAATGACATTGTGGGGAGTGCGGCCCAACATTTTTTTGGCATCTTCTCCGACGGCCAGGGGCACTTTTAATTCTTGGTCGATGGCCACTACGGATGGTTCTTGGAGAACGATGCCTTTACCGGAGACATATACAAGGGTATTGGCAGTCCCCAAATCTATCCCCATATCTCGGGATAAGGAAAAACGGTTAAAAATAGCCACAGATTTCGGTCCTCCCTCAATTAATTGTTATTTCGAGCAAACATTTCACAAAAATTTGACTCGGGTGGATTCTATTATATTTTTTTTCCCTCAGTTTGCTTGGTTTAACGAAAAAGTTAAGCTTAACTGAAGTTTGGGAATCCTTGGTTTATTCTCCTAACCCAGAGCTGTTAGATCGGGATGGACTTGGTGGATGTTTTTTTGTGCTTGTGTTAAAATTGATAGTTTATGAAAATTCAAGCTGATCCTGACGGAATTTATGAGTCTTAATGTTGTTACTTTAGTAGGACGGGTCGGTGGCGACCCTGAAGTTAAATACTTGACGAGCGGTAGTGTGGTCTGTAATTGTACTCTGGCGGTCAGACGTCGCCGTAGTAATAGCGACGCTCCTGATTGGTTTAATTTAGAAATGTGGGACAAAACTGCCGAAATTGCTGCCGATTATGTGCGCAAGGGTAGTTTAATCGGAGTTAAGGGAGCTTTGAAGTTTGACTATTGGTCCGATGCCAATACCGGTGTTAATCGCTCTAAACCCGTGATTCGGGTTTATCAATTAGATTTGTTGGGCTCCAAACGCGATAACGATTCTGCTATGGGGCAAGATGACGACGAACTTTAAGTATATCGTCGCTCGAATAAAGTTTGCTGTTTCTCAGAATGTTATTTATTACCGATAAGCGATCGCTTTTTTCCGATCTGCGATCGCGTTTTTTTGGGAGCTGGCATCTGGGGCCCGTTGCTGCAAATAGCCCCGGCCAGATTCCAGCCTGCCTTAGTAAAAGAAAACTGACAGGATCGGGCGTGGTAGAATAAAATCCAGACCGAACCAGGGCCAACAAGTAGCTGGCATAACTTTAAAGAAAGGTTAAATTATGAAAGTTATACGAATTTTAATTATTACCTTTTTAACAACCATTTTATTGAGCGGTTGCGTGGATTATGACATGGGAATTAGCTTCGATAGTCAAACCCACGGGGCGATCGTTCAGCGTATTAAACTAGCTAAAAAACTGAAAACTTTTAGCGGTGAAATAGTCGAAGAATGGTTGAATAGCGTCGAAGATAGGGTGCAAGAATTAGAGGGAAAAACTAAGCGAATATCTAATTCAGAAATAGAGGCAATAATTCCCGTAAATAACGCTGAGGATTTAGAGGAAAAATTTAATAAATTTTTTAATCCAACCAATCCCCAAAATCTTGTTAATTCTAGCAACAGTACGGCAACACAATTGCCCCAGCTTAACTCTCAAATTCAGGTTAATCAAAATAACTTTTTGTTAGCTTTGCGCAATCGTTTTAGCTTGAAATTTGATTTACGATCGCTCTCTTTTATCTCGGCAAATAACGCCAGGGATTTAGGTAATTCTGAAGAAGTATTAGATTTAGAATTTAGCTTAACTACTCCTTGGGGTTTCCGCAGTCTGGAAGCTAACGGCAAAGCGATCGCTCCCAAGGAAGATGGCAAACAGGTAATTTGGAGTTTAAAACCGGGAGAAATAAACTCCTTAGAGGCAGTTTTTTGGGTTCCCAGTCCCATCGGCATCGGTGCTGTGGTAATTATCTTATTCGTGGCGATCGGCAGTTTTTTAAAATATCGAGTTTTGCCCTTACTGGGAATAGGCAACAAGAAAGGAGCAAAAACAGCGTAATTGTTAATTGTCAATTGTTAATCGTACAATAGGACTGGCAAAAAAAAAAGAGGGGCGGTGGGAATTTCCAATTGCCCATTCCCAATTCCCCATTCCTAAAAACTAGAAACAACAACAAAAAACCATGAGAGTTATCAATTTCTTGCTGATATTTATTGTTTGTTTGGCTGTAGTGCTATTCAGCCTGCAAAATACCGAGCTAACTGCCATTAAACTCATCGAAGGGGTGGAAGTACAAGCCCCCTTATCGGTGGAGCTAATTATGGCCATGGGAATAGGGGCGGTTTTAGCCTGGACCTTCAGTTTGTGGTCGAGAGTGCAGCGAACTTTAGGAAGCTGGCAAAGTACGAGGGAAATGCGCAAAAGAGAAAAACGCATTGAGGAACTAGAAGAAAATATGGAACGCTACCAAGCAGCATCAGAAGAACAGCAAGCCACTTTACCACCGGCTGAAGATAGCAATTAACAATTGACAATTGACAATTAGCCAAACCAAGGCCATGACCCAAGAAGTTCCCCAGGTATCAGGAGCTCTAGCAGAAGGAATTGCACTTTTAATCGATCTGGCAGAAAAGGGAGAAATTAACCCGTGGGACGTCCAGGTAATAGAGGTCATCGATCGCTACCTCAGCAAACTCGCCCCAGGAGACAATTCGGATGAAGGAGACGATTTTAACAGTTTGTCCCAGTCGGGACAAGCATTTTTATATGCCTCGATACTGGTGTGGTTGAAGGCAGAAAGTCTGGCGGAGTCGGAGTCTGAGGATACGGAAGAAGAATTGTCTCCAGAAGAAGAGTTGCTGGATGGGGAAGACTCTCCGGATAGTCCCAGACTGCCTTTAAAGTTGGAACGACAATTGCGCCGGCGTGCGGTGGCCCCCAAACCTCGCAAGCGACCGGTCACTCTTCAAGAGTTAATCGAGCAGTTGCAACTGATAGGGGCCACTATCGAAAAGCGAGGGGCTAACCCCCGTCCTCGTGCGGGGCGAAAAATGTCTAGGTCTAAGGCTGCTAAGGAGATTGCCGAACTGGCTCACCAGGAAAATCTGGTGGAAACGGCGAGCGAATTGGAGCAATTTCTGATTCAAAAGTGGGGGGAGTTAGCTTTGGATTGGCTCGATTTTGACCGTCTGCTCAAATTATGGCCCCCTGCTAGTCGGCCTCACGGTCGAAACGGTAAGCCTTCGAGCGATCGCCCTGCTGAAGAAATGCTCCAGGTGGAGCCACATTTAGACCGAGTGGGGGTATTTTGGGCTTTGTTGCTGCTCTCTTCTCAGTCTAAAGTAGAGTTAGCCCAAGACGAGTTTTACCAAGATCTCAAGGTCCGAAGGATTCAGCCTGTGGAGCAACCATCAATGGAACAGGCGTGCCCTTAGGCCATTGGCCCGAGGCCAAGACTCGCTCTAAGAGCTAAAATCAAAACGTCGAATTTTACATGGTGGAGGAGGTACAAATGAAAGCGATGATTTTGGCGGCGGGTAAAGGAACCCGCGTCCGTCCAATTACTTATACGATTCCCAAACCGATGATTCCTATCCTGCAAAAGCCGGTGATGGAATTTTTAGTCGAATTGCTGCGCCAGCACGGTTTCGACCAGATAATGGTTAATGTCAGCCATTTGGCTAACGAAATTGAAAACTATTTTCGCGACGGTCAAAGGTTTGGGGTACATATCGGTTATTCCTTTGAGGGACGTATTGAGGAGGGAAATCTTATCGGGGAGGCTATAGGTTCTGCTGGTGGGATGAAAAAAATTCAGGATTTTTATCCTTATTTTGACGATACTTTTATCGTGCTTTGCGGCGATGCTTTAATCGATTTGGATTTAACGGCGGCGCTGAAGTGGCATCAGGAAAAAGGTTCGATCGCTACTATTGTGATGAAGTCGGTTCCTCGCGAGGAGGTCTCCAGTTACGGGGTAGTGGTAACAGACGATAGCGGCAAGATTCAAACTTTTCAGGAAAAGCCAAAGGTCGAAGAAGCTCTCAGCACTGATATTAATACGGGTATCTATATTTTTGAGCCGGAGGTTTTGGATTATATTCCCTCCGGCGTGGAGTTCGATATCGGCAGCGATCTGTTTCCGAAATTGGTAGAAATAGGAGCGCCTTTTTACGGTATCGCTATGGATTTCCAATGGGTAGATATTGGTAAAGTACCTGACTATTGGCGTGCGATTAGAGGAGTTCTAGCAGGGGATATCAAAAATGTGAGCATTCCTGGGAAAAAGGTTTTTCCAGGAATTTATACGGGTTTGAACGTGGCGGTTAATTGGGATAAAGTCGATATTACCGGACCTGTATATATCGGCGCGATGACTAGAATAGAAGATGGTGCGAAAATTATCGGTCCGACGGCGATCGGTCAAAATTGCTGGTTGTGCGGCGGAACTACGGTTAGCAATAGCGTGATTTTTGAGTATTCCCGTTTGGGTCCTGGGGTGCGTTTGGTGGATAAGTTGGTTTTTGGACGCTATTGCGTGGATAAAACTGGCGCTTCTATTGACGTTCAGGCGGCGGCCCTGGATTGGTTGATTACCGATGCCCGTCAGCCTTTCTCTTCTATATCTCCAGATGAGAAGCGGGCGATCGACGATATTCTCGGCAGTAGCGGGCGTTAGGTTGATGGGGCTTGGTTGCAAAAGAAAATCGTAGGTCGGGCCGAAGTGAAACGCAACCCAACAAGTCGGTACCTTATTACTACGCAAGTCCTTAGGTTGATGGGGCTTGGTTGCAAAAGTAGGTTATAGGGTGCAGCGATCGCTTGTTGAGTAAGAAGGAACGGATAAAAGTTGTTAGCGGATGCATCTCAATTTGAGTAAAACCAATAGTTTCTCGCTAATTGTTAATTGCTAATCCTAACCATTAGCAATTAGTATTCTCAGAAACCCGGTTTTTTGATTAGTATTCTCAGAAACCCGGTTTTTTGATTAGTATTCTCAGAAACCCGGTTTTTTGAAAAAACCGGGTTTCTTGACTGGCTCTTTAGCCATTAGCCATTTTCTCTTTTTGCCAAACTGACCAATGCCCAAAATCGAAAATGCTATTAAATGCTTTCAAATACTATATAACAGCTTTTTTTCTCTTAGAATCCCTGATTTTCTTCAGTTTATCTGTCAACAACAGAAAAGAAAAAGAAAATCGGGTGCATCTCAATGCAAGAGGAAAACCTACAATTCAACGCTTTTTGCGAGCTTG
>CAZUCT010000184.1:0-14832 GCA_964619285.1 uncultured bacterium
ATTGCGCACAAAATTGGGACAGAACTCAACAACGGCCCAAAAATGTGCGCCATTGGCGCACAAAAATTGGACATCAACCCCAATTCCCCATTCCCAATTCCCCATTCCCAAACTTAAAAATCAATCGTCAAAGGAGCCCTTGGGAAAGGAATCGCATCCCGAATATTCCCCATACCAGTTACAAACTGTACCAACCGCTCAAACCCCAAACCAAACCCCGCATGAGGTACCGTTCCATACTCCCGCAACTCCAAATACCACCACAACTCTTCCTTACTTATTTCCAATTCCTCAAGACGTCGTTCTAACAGCTCCAACCGTTCCTCCCTCTGGGAACCGCCGATAATCTCTCCCACTTTCGGCGCTAACACGTCCATCGCCGCCACCGTTTTGCCGTCGTCGTTAGAACGCATATAAAATGCTTTTATCTCTTTGGGGTAGTCGGTAACAATCAGAGGTTTCTTAAAATATTCCTCTGCTAAATATCTTTCGTGTTCCGACTGCAAATCTAAACCCCAACTGACCGGATACTCGAATTTTTTATCGGTCTTTTCCAGAAGTTTTATCGCCTCGGTATAAGTTATCCTCTCGAACTCGTTATTAATGATATTATCCGCCGTTTCTAAAACTGACTTATCGATGCGCTTGTTAAAAAATTCCATGTCTTCGGCACAGTTTTCTAACACATATTTAAAGATATGTTTTAAAAACGCTTCTGCCAAATCCATATCACCTTGTAAATCGCAAAAAGCCATTTCCGGTTCTATCATCCAAAATTCGGCTAAGTGGCGGGAGGTATTAGAATTTTCCGCCCGAAAGGTGGGACCGAAAGTATAGACGTTGCTAAACGCCAAGGCCATGATTTCCGCTTCCAGTTGACCGCTGACCGTTAAATAAGCGGGTTTGCCGAAAAAGTCTTGACTAAAATCAACTTCTTGTTTATCGGTTAGGGGTACGTTTTTTAAGTCTAAGTTAGTAACGCTAAACATTTCCCCCGCACCTTCGCAATCGCTAGCTGTAATTATAGGAGTATGCATCCACAAGAAACCCCGTTCTTGGAAGAATTGATGAACGGCGTTAGAGCAGGCGTTACGAACTCGGAACACTGCCCCGTAGGTGTTGGTGCGCGATCGCAAATGCCCGATAGTTCGCAGAAACTCAAACGAGTGTCGTTTTTTCTGCAAAACGTATTTTTCTGGGTTTGCTTCTCCGTATATTGTGACCCTTTCTGCCTTGAGTTCGATACGCTGCCCCTTTGCAGGAGATTCTACTAACTCTCCGTTAATCTCTATCGATGCTCCCGTGTTGATTTTTTTGATAATATCTTGATAGTCTGGTAGGTCGGCATTTAGTACCACTTGTAGATTTGCCATGCAGGAACCGTCGTTAACTTCCACGAAGGCAAATTCTTTGAGTTCTCGTTTGGTACGAACCCAACCCCGAATGGTTACTTTTTCTGGCGATCGGCCATTTTTGAGGATGTCTGCTATGGGCGGTTTTGTCATTTTGTTTTTAATCTGGATTACAGCTACTTTTCTATTTATAGCTGTTTTGCGGCCTTGTTAAGATGTCCCAGGTTAAACACGAAGCGATCGCTATCCCGGACTTTTCCCTAACCCGCACAAGATTTTAGCACCCAACCAATAATAATCCCCAGTCCCCCAAACCGGACCGCTTGCCAAAATGGTTCTTTAACACTATTCCACCCGAAAAGACTGCTTTCGAGGTTGAGTTCTATGGTTTCCAACTCCGCTTTAATTTGCCGCAACTCTTCTCGTAGCTCTTGGGTTTTCTGGCGGCGCAGTTCCGGTCGTACTTCTTCTAAGCGATGTTGTAGCTCCGCTTGACGTTTTTTATAATTTACGATCTTGCCATGACGTTCTTTGAGGGCCTGTAGCGATCGCTCCACCTCTGCAAGTGCTTCTTCGATTTCCTGCTCTGTTGTTTCTGGTTCTGGCTCTTGCTTGCTCTTCTTCTCAGAGTTCATAATTTAGCAGTCGCGATAGTTTTTGCAGGACAAGTTCCCAATTCCCCGTCCTACTCTTAGTATTAACAAAATTATAATTTATGGTCTCAAGCAGTCAATAGTGGCGATCGCTACTGTTTCAGGACAACTGCTGGAGGCACAATCGACTATAATCAGAATTTACCTTCCAAACTCATATCGAGCTATGTCCAACTCCATTAATAACCCTAACACCGTTTCCACATTAAGCGGTCCCGATAGCAGCCAGTTTAACTCAGCCACCAACCTAGAACTTGCCCGGGCCCTAGCTGAGAGACTGGCAATTTCCGACAAAGACTGGCATCGCCTCAAATCTAATCGTCAAGCAAGGGCCCTCGAACAAGTAGGAGCTGCCCTAGTATTTTTGCTCAAAGACCAACCCCAAGAAGCTCTGCCCCATCTCCAACAGGCCAGCGGTTGGCTCGATCGCTCTATTTCCGCCCCACCCTGTCCTAGCCACGGCCCCAAAAAAGCCTAGAAGTATTGCCGTGCCACAGGCCAGCCCTAGCTTCCAGGTATAGGCGTGCTTCTGAAAACGCCTTTTTTTCTTTCTCTTTAAATTCCCTTTTCTTGATTTTCTACCTGCTAAAATCTCATTTTTTTCTTATATCTTCCAATCTTCATCTTACCAGGGGTAAACGAGTAGTATTTTTGAACTGTTTTACCAGAGTTAGCTCTGTCCCCTGGGAATTCCATTCAACGCGATCGAAAATTAGCTCTAAAATAAATAAACCCCTGCCACATTCCTGCTCCGGTTCTGGTTGACTGAAGTCAAGATTGTTATTGGCATTGTCATCATCATTACTCCAGTGAAGGCCACAATCGCATCTTGGTTGAAAGCCCGAACCCTGGTCGGAAATGACCCACCAGTATTGGTCTTGAATTGCTGAAAAACGAACTAAGACCTTTTTACTTGGGTCTAACTTATTGCCATGCTTTGCAGCATTCACTAATGCCTCCTGAAGTCCCAGCCGAATTTCTGCTTGCCATGGAGCCGGAATGTCTGCTAGCAACAGTTCTAAGATTGGACAAAGATATAGGGTAGAAGCAAAGCCGATCGTGACCCAATTTTGTCCTGGCGATAGTCGCGGTGAGATAGCAATCACTTAGAACACTCCCTAGCTGTATGGTGGATTAAGTTCACACCCTGCATAGTTGTGAATGCTCCCTAAAACAATTTTAAAATGCAGAATTTACAAGCAAAACTGCTCTCTTAATTACTACTTTATCAAAAGTTTTAACAAAAATAAACTTCCACAACAAAATTAATCTTTCCTACCCCCTTAACTAAATAATCTAAAATCTAAAAATTCCGACCTGTTTCCCCACCTATAGCTAAAACCTTCTCAATTCCAAGGTTTGAATCTGGAGACCAGCTCCCTTTCCTTGCAGAATCTTTTTGTTACAATAATTAAATAAAATTAACAAATATTTACATTATGTCAACAATTTTAACAAAAGATTCCATCTCTGGGAATTACTGGCAGTGGCAAGGCCATTCCATCTATTATGTCCGGGCCGGAAAATCTCATCTTCAGCGCCACCCAATCCTTTTAATACATGGATTTGGGGCCTCTACAGACCACTGGCGCAAAAATATAATCGGTTTGAATTCCGACTTTGAAGTTTGGGCCATTGACCTGCTAGGATTTGGACGTTCCGCCAAACCAGACTTAGTCTATAGCGGCCAGCTATGGCGAGAGCAAGTGGATGATTTTATTAGGGAAGTTGTAGGCCAACCAGCCATATTGGCGGGTAACTCCCTAGGTGGCTATGTAGCTTTAAGCGTCGCTTCCCAGGTTCCCACCCCTGCTACTGGCTTAATCTTACTCAACAGTGCCGGGCCATTTACCGAGTCCGAGCCCAAACCCGAACCGCCAGTCTGGAAAAAAACAATCTCCAAAAGCATGAGATGGTTATTTTGGCAAGAGTGGGCCAATTTTCTCTTGTTTCAATGGACGCGACGAAAAGCGGTAATTCGCAAAACCTTGCAAAAAGTCTATTTGGACCAAAGTGCTGTTACCGATCGCCTAGTAGAAGAAATTTATAAACCATCCTGCGATCCAGGTGCAGCCAAAGTATTCGCCTCAGTATTCAAAACACCCCAAGGCGAAAAAGTAGATGTCTTATTGAAGCAGTTAAAATTGCCTTTATTAATGCTCTGGGGAGAAGCAGATCCGTGGATGAATTCTCAAGAAAGGAGTGCAAAATTTCGGCAGCATTATCCTCAATTAACAGAGCATTTTCTCCGGGCAGGTCATTGTCCCCACGACGAAATACCGGAACAGGTAAACCAATTAATCCGCCAATGGATTTTTTCTGTTTCTTGCTAATTGTTAATAGCTAATTGCGTTTTGGTTAGTTGTCTTTTTTCTATTAGCAATTAGCCATGCTCTCTTTGGGCAAAAATGGGATGTTCCCGCCCTAATTAGTATTGCGATTATTATTATTATTATTATTATTATTTCCTTCCCCACCACCGAAAAAGATATTACCAGTATCTCGCTGCAAAGAGCGGAACAAGAGAACAAATCCTAAGAAATCGCGAATAGGTTGAGTGTAACTGGAAACCACATAATTAATTTGATTCAACCAATCGCGATCCAGAACGATGACATCCTCATCTTGAAGCAAAATATTTTGAGAACTATCCCCAAAGATAGCATCTCTTCCATTTAACTCCCTTCTAATAACTTGATTCTGCTGGCGATCGAAACGAATCAGAGTAATTTCTTTTAAGTCGGCCACATTAACTGGAATACCATTAAGAATCTCTATTAAGCGACTGCCATTAGCTAAATTAGTAGTAGCAAGACGATTATTAGGATGGCTAAAAATTCTCACAGTAATCTGTTGTTGAGCCAGAGTTGATTTACTAACAAGGGCGCGATCGTAACCAAAATCTGCTCCCGGTTCCAACTCAGAGACAATTACAGCATCGCCATTTTGTAAAGGAACATCGGGAAGCTCAGTCGAGTTTAACAAAGGAGTATAGAGATCCACCACTTCCTCAATAATAGTACCGTCAACCAAAGTCCGACGCACCCGAACGTTGCGCAAATCCGAAGTTAAAGTAGTACCCCCAGCTTGAAGCAAAGCCGAAGAAACTTGATTCGCCTGATAAAAGCCAGGTCTAGTTACCTCTCCAGTAACAGTAACGATGGCAGGAATAACCGGACCTGCCTGACTGTAATTAGTAATTAACTCCCGGTCTTCCTGCTGGGCGGCCAGGGAAAGTTGGTAAGGAACGATGACCACATCTCCATCCTCCAAACGCAAATTAGGTGGAGGCGCCCCCACTTGCAAAGGAGTTAAAACATCAACTATTTGAGAAACAACAACCCCACTAGCCAAAGTCCGGCGAACTTCCAGGTTGCGCAGGTCTGCCAAAAAACTCGTTCCTCCAGCGGCCCTAAGAGCATCAGAGATTTGAGCGTTTCCCGGAACCGGATAAAAACCCGGTCTAGTTACTTCCCCAGTAATAGTCACTCTAACTTGACGTTGAGCCAGAAGGGAGACCACAATTTCTGGGTCTCTGATAAATTCATTGAGGCGATCGCGAATTAAAATCCTTGCTTGTTCCAGGGTAAGCCCTTGCAATAAAACAGTACCAATTAGTGGCATTTGGATAGTACCTTCAGGGCCAACAGTAGTAGCAACGCTCACATCTGGAAACCTCTGAACTTGAATAGCCACTTGGTCTCCTGGACCTAAAAGGTAACGTTTCAGCCTTAATTCTGGATTCGGATCGAAATTTGGGTTTAAGGGCGGAGAACCCACAGAAGGGGAATTTCGGGGAATAGTTCCTTCTGGGGTGTATTCCTCCAGATTTTTCGGCAACAGTTGTTGTCCCCAGGCAGTATCGGTTTGCAGCGAGACAAAAAAGACAACCGAGGCCAAGGGGACAAACAAGTTGTGAAATTTATGGCAATTAGCAGGTCCCATGAGGAGTAATTATTTATTATTTGTGGTGGCAGTTGCAAAAGCTTGTTCGATTAGGGATAGGTGAATTTTTTCTGCCAGAGACTCAGCCAGAGGCCAATAGGGTTCGATTTCCCCCAAAGGTTCGATGGGGATTTGGATGCTAACAGCGGCCCAAGGGACGCGACGCTTTTGGAAAAGCATAGCAAAGCGATCGGTCCAGAACCAACTTATCGGGGCCGGAGAACCTCCTGAAGGCCAAGCATACCATTGGAGGACAACATAAGTTTGGCGATCGGTCCACCCCCGAAAAAACCGAGTTTTCACAGCTATTTCCTGTCCTGGAGTTAGGGTTGCTGGGAGATTTTCAGTAGCAGAGGTTAATTCAACTTTAAACTCCTTTTTTCGATCGGAATCTGTTTTCCAACGATAGAGTCCGTTGATATCCATCCACTCTACCTGGGGTTTATCTTTCGGAGCATTTTGAGGTAATACTAACAAAATTGCAGAGCGATCGCTCTGCAATAGAGTTTGAACCAGCCATTGGTGGCCGCTAATTTTTGCTTCTTGATAGTTTTCGACCTCCCAACCTGGTACTCTCAATCCATTTTCTTTGATACTTCTGAGGGATTTAAAATTATTAATTACTGGTGGATTAGCAAAAGACCAGTTCCCCGTTATATAGGCAGGAACAGCTCCTACTGCGAGCATTACAATCAGAAATACTATTAATACAATTTTATTTTTTTGTAATTTTTCTCTTAATTTTTTTAACACTCAAACCCTCTTTTTTAATTTTTTTATAAAATCAATTTTTCTGATTAACCATCAACTTTCGCTAATGGTTAATGGCTAACTGTTAAGATTAACAATTAGCCATTAGCCATTAACCATTAGCCATGTAATCTTCCTCCTCATAATTATTACCAAAATAATGTTCTATCCACCAAATCAAAAGCACTAAAAGACCCAACATAGCAGCAGAGTACATATCTCCTCCCCAACCTTCATGGAGCCAATGAAAAGCTGCTTCTCGCTCCGTACCGTGAAAAACAGTTAGCAAAGTGTTTCTAATAATATTACCGCTCATGCTAATAAAAGCCGCACTTAACAAAAAGAAAACCGTCTTAGTACGAGATGCAATAGCACCCGTCCATTGTAATAACATCAAACCGACGTAAATGCTGGTAAATAGCATTTTTAAACCCGCACAGTGGGGAGCAACTTCAACAATGCGATCGCCTATGTACAGATAAATTTGTTCGAGCTGAAGATTAACGCCCAACTGCATCAAAATAAAAGCAGCAGTTCCGGCTATAAAACGCTGTATGGGCAAAGCCAAGGGTTGAATTAAATAAGGAATATGGTTCGGAGTAGCCAACAAGACAAATATCAGGGGCATTCGCATCAATTTCAGACCGTTAAATCCCTTAAACCACAAGCACAGCCCTGCTAGAATTATTGGAAATGATAAATTAATTAAATCGGGAATGCCGCTGAGATAAAACGCACCCGCCAGTCCTAATAACCCCGCTCCCATCGGCTGAAATTTTTCGGGCAACTTTAGCCATTGTTCTCGTTTTTGCCAGACGATGTAAGCAGCAAAAGGCAAACCGATTACTCCGTGGCTGAAATATTCGTGTTCTATGCCGATGCTTTTATTTATCCACCCATCGTACCAATAGATTATAAGGGGAGCATACATTAAGGCTATTATGCCAATAATCGCTCCCGTAGTTAAGTAGGGTTCCTTTGGTAAGGAAAATTTGCTTGGAGTTTCCATGTTTATTAATTTTTAATTAATAATTAACAATTAGCAAGATGCACCTTGTGATTTTTAATCGATGCAGTCTAAAACCTGGCGATCGTCTCCACCACTCGTTCGATTTGTGCTTCGGTGATTCCAGGATACATTGGTAAAGACAACATCTCTTGACTGAGAAGTTCGGTATTAGGAAAATCTCCTTGTTTGTAGCCCAGATATTGGTAAGCAGGTTGAAGATGACAAGGTATGGGATAATGAATGCCTACCCCTATTCCTCGATCGGTTAGTTTGTCTTTGAGAGTGTCGCGATCCACAGGACATTTATCGGTAACTCTGATGACATAAAGATGATAAACGTGACCGCTGCCCCTAGTATTTTGGAGGGGAAAAACGCCTTTTTCTTGGAGAGGAGCTAGAAGAGTATCGTAGTATCTAGCGGCCCGCAGGCGATCGCTATTCCAAGAAGCTAAATGAGGAAGTTTAACCATTAGTATAGCAGCCTGGATAGTATCCAGACGACTATTAGTTCCTAGTTCGGTATGTAAATATTTGCTCGGTGCCCCGTAGTTTCGCAGACTGCGCATTTTTCTAGCTACCTCAGCATCGTTGGTAATAGTCATGCCCCCATTACCAAAACAACCTAAATTTTTACTGGGATAGAAACTAAAGCCTGCAGCCAGACCTACGCTTCCTGCCTTATATCCCTCTCTTTCTGCCAGATGTGCTTGGGCCGAATCTTCAAATATTAACAGATTGTTGGCTTGGGCGAAGTCTAGCAGTTGTTTGGGAGAGACCATTTGACCGTAGAGGTGGACGGGTAAAATGGCTTTAGTTTTGGAAGTCAGTTGCCTTTGTGCCGCTTCCAGGTCGATTAGAGCCGTTTGAGGATCGCAGTCAACTAGAACGGGGGTAGCCCCGGCATGAATGATGCCGATGATGGTGGCAATGAATGTATTGGCAGGTACGATGACCTCATCATCTGGGCCAATGCTGCAAGCTTTGAGTCCCAGAGCGATCGCATCTGTGCCGCAGGCCACGCCAATAGCATATTGGACGCCACAAACTGCGGCAAAGGCCGATTCAAACTCCGCTAAAGCTTGACCCAAGACAAAATCTCCTCTCTGGACTACAGAGAGTATGGCTTGTTCTAGTTGGGTTTCTATTGGTTTGTGTTGTTCGGAGAGGTCAACAAAAGGGATGCGGTCGGGGGGGGTGTTCATCAAGCTTTTCCAGAAAGATGTCGAGTAACGAGAAAAAAATCAATCGATAAGCAAAGTGCTTAATTAATTTATGCCGCATTTTTCTGAGCTTCAACCAGGGATAAATATCAAGATTTGATAAAGTTTTTTGCCCATCGCTATTTGGCCAGGGAATAAGTCAGGTCTTCCTACTGCTATATGGCCATCCAGGCTGAAATTCTGATTCGATTGAGGCCATTTTCCTCGTTTTTAATTTCAGTTCAAACAGAGGGGGACAATAGAACTTCAAAGCCGCTAGTATGGCCCGCTATAACCATTGTCTCTTAATCCAGTTTCCATTTATTCTTTTTAAAGGGCTACACATATTGAAGTTTTTTTAAAAAAAACTTAAGTAATTAATTGGGTTTAACTCAAGTTAACATAGATTAATAAGTTGCATGGTTAAAAGAAAGAAGAGGAATGCTATATTAAAAATCATCTTGGGTTCCATGAAAGCGATGGAAGCCGATGGCAAATTATAAGAATTTCGTAGGGAAGAAAGCGAATGGCTAGTAAAACTACCGATAACTCTGAAAAGAAAAAAGCCTTAGACTCAGTGCTAAAGAATATTGAGCGCAGTTTTGGCAAAGGCTCGATCGTTCGTCTGGGAGACGCCACCAGAATGAAGGTGGAAACAATTCCTAGCGGTGCCCTGACTTTGGATTTAGCTCTGGGAGGGGGCCTGCCCAAGGGACGAGTAATGGAAATTTATGGACCAGAAAGTTCTGGGAAAACTACTTTAGCACTGCACGCGATCGCAGAAACCCAAAGAACAGGAGGAGTAGCAGCTTTTGTCGATGCGGAACACGCACTAGATCCTACTTATGCTGCAGCGCTAGGTGTGGATATTGAAAATTTATTGGTCTCCCAGCCCGATACTGGAGAGATGGCCTTAGAAGTGGTAGATCACCTGGTCCGTTCGGTGGCTGTGGATATCGTAGTGATAGACTCCGTAGCAGCCCTGGTGCCTCGGGCTGAAATAGAAGGCGATATGGGCGATTCCCACATGGGTTTGCAAGCTCGTTTGATGAGTCAAGCTCTGCGAAAAATTACTGGCAATATCGGTAAGTCCGGTTGTACGGTAATCTTCCTCAATCAGTTACGTCAAAAAATAGGGGTAGTTTATGGCAACCCAGAAACTACTACTGGTGGTAATGCCCTCAAATTTTATTCGTCGGTAAGACTTGATATTCGTCGGACTCAAACTCTGAAAAAAGGCTCGGAGGAATACGGCATTCGTGCCAAGGTTAAAGTTGCTAAAAATAAAGTAGCTCCCCCTTTCCGAATTGCGGAGTTTGATATTATCTTTGGCAAAGGGATTTCTAGTATTGGCTGTCTGATAGATATGGCCGAAGAAACTGGAGTGATTAATCGCAAGGGAGCCTGGTACAGCTATCAAGGAGATAATATCGCCCAAGGCCGCGAAAAAACAATTGCTTATTTGGAAGAAAACCCGGAGTTTACTCAAAAAATTGAGCTTCAAGTGCGTCAAGAACTTTCCAACGGAGCATTAGTTTCTGCTAACTCTGTAGGTGCTGTCGATGAAGAAGAAGGACAACAAGGAGAAGAGGAAGAATAACTTTTAATCTATTATGGTAGGTTCAGAAACTCGACCATTTCTTGATTTAAAAGCTGCCTGTTTGCCCGTTTCTGTAAACAATACAAGCTCAGAATAACGGCAGCTTTTGATTTTTTCTGGTTTTGATTTTTTCTGGGCCTATTATTTTACCGTTAACTACTAGAGAAAGGATTTTTTTTTTGTTTTCAGAAAAAAAAACAAACAACAACAAAAGAAAGTTATTTTTTGTAGTGTTGAATCCGGAGAAAATTGAGCAATTCTCTATTAACTGTTTGTGGAACTTCTTGTTGAATCCAATGACCGCAATTTGGAATCAGTTTGAGTTGAAAAGGTGCAGCAATTAGTTTGTCCAGGTCTTCCGTTAGTTTGTGACTTAAGAGAGAATCTTCTTCGCTCCACAAAATCAAAGTTGGTGCAGTAATAGGTGTAGGTTTTTGGAACCAATTAAACCAATTTTGAGGCCACAAGAGATGACGATAGTATTTGAGGGCAGCTACTAGAGCTCCTGGTTTTTCTAAAGCAGCTTGATAAATCTGGGTAATTTCACTGCTAAAAGCGCTTTTGCGAATAGCTTGTCCTTGAAGCAAACTTTTGACAAAATCCTTTAAATTTTGCTGGATGATCCATTCTGGGATGCCAGGAACCTGAAAAGCCAGGACGTACCAACTGCGACGGAGTTGGTCGAGATTCCCCACAAGTTCCTGGAGATATTTCTGGGGATGAGCCGCATTTAAAATGGCCAAACGGTCGAGAGCTTGAGGGAATTTTTGGGCCAGATTCCAGGCGATCGCCCCTCCACAATCGTGACCGACAATATGAGCTTTAACATAGCCTAAATGCTCGATTAAACCTCTAATATCCTTAGTAAGGGTATCTAAATCGTACCCGCTTTCTGGTTTATCTGAATCGTTGTAACCCCGCAAATCTGGCACTACAACTTTAAAATGACGAGCGAGGGCTGGTATTTGATAGCGCCAAGAGTACCAAAATTCGGGAAAACCGTGCAGCAATACGACTAATTCTCCCTGTCCTTGAGTGACGCAGTGCAAACGAATATTATTCGTATCAACAAAAAAATGTTGCCATTGAGAATATGTTGAGGTCATAGCGTGAAATCTAATATGCTTGGGTGATAGTCACATCAGCTACCTTGAATAGCTAGGAAATAGGGCCACTGCCTAAATACTGTTTTATTGAATCGGTTTTAGTAACATTCAGTATTTTTTCGGTTGTCTTCCCCGATAGTCAGCTATTGAATCCTAATAGGTAGTAAGCCTATTTTAACAGACTGGCAATTGTTTTTTGTCGAAGATTATGCGCTCCCCAACAAACAGATAGTGGCTAAATTTAGATTAGAAGAATTCTGCGTTAGTTTTTAGTTTTTCCATTCATTTTCTGAATAAATTTCAAGGTTCGCTCGGGTAAAATATCCTAAGATACTACACCTTCGTGAAGGATAGTGCTTAATTGGGTAGTGGGTTTAATTTCATATTTGACCAACTTGGCCAGTTCTTGTAGCTGGCTAATGGCCTCTGCCCCTTCTAACTTCATTAATTCTCGATCGTCCCGCATTTCGGTCCAAGTTATTCCGTAATCGGAGACGAGAAAGCGAATCAAATGATTTTCACCCAAGCTGACCATAAATGAGGCACTATTCATTTGGCCGCCGCAAGTGTAACAGGAAGCTAGATAACCCCTACGCTCTAAGACGATGGCCAGAGCTTGCAGGTTCATTACCAAGTCCCGAACAAATTTACGATGTTGTTCTGCTAGTCTTATAAACACAATTTTCCTCCTTACACCAGACCTTCAAAGAAGGATGGGGTTTTTAGGTATTGCCCTAGTATAACCATTCAATTCTGAAAACAGCATTTTCAGAATTAAATGGATTCATCCAATAACTCTTACCTTAATCAAGATAGCAGCTCGGGACAAGTATTAATTACTACATTCTTGAAAATTATTGTTTTTAGAAGACTTGAGGCAGAATGCCCCAGTAAATTAAGGAAGGGCTCCTGGGAGTTTAAGACTTATTTCGATAGAAATAACTAATAAAAGTTATAAGTCTGAGAGATAAAACGGTGACAATGCAATGCCATTGGCTTTTTTTTAGTGAAAGAAGGGGGAAAATACCCGGGTGTATTCCAATTTTCAAGAAAACCAAGAATCTACCGCTAATTGTGAATTGCGAGCTTGCTAATGGCTAATTGTTAAATGTTAATTATTGTTAACAGCTTATCTGACCTTAGCCTGTCTGACCTTAGCAATTAGGGGTTAGGGATTAGCCCAAATTTAATTGATGTCCCACCAGCCCAAAGCAGGGCCTATAAATCTAACGGTTAGCCAAGAAACAATCAACAATCCAATACCAATCCAGCTAACTGTGGTAGTCCACTTCATAAATTTTTCGCTTTGGCTTTTAGTAATCGGCAGCCAAGAAAGAATCTGCTCTTCTTTGCCGTATTTGTCTCCAAGTGCTTCTTTACGACGTTTTGCTTCTCCCATAATTACCTCAACGAGCGATCGATTAATTGTCCCATTATAAAAGAAGTTGAGCTAAAGCATCAAAGTTAGTCAGCCCTCTCAAACCAGCCAAGTAGTATCTAAATAATCGATGCGAGCATAAGGGCTAAGGGCAGCTAATACTTGATGTCCGTAACTGCGGTGAATGACGCGGCTATCCAGCAGGGCAACAACTCCTTGAGATTCTCGGAGGGTTGCCGTTGCCCAATGGAGCTCTCTTAAAGCCTCGGGCAAAAGGTACAAGCGAAACCAATCTAAACGCCGTTGTTTATAATCGGCAACTCTTCCTGCCACTAAAGGATTTTCGAGAGAGGGCAGTGGGAGGGTAGCAATTATTAATAAATGAGGGGAAGCGAGTAATGCTTGACAGTTTCGCCAAAACTTCCAATCGGTCACTAAAATGCCATTTTCATCTACAGCGCTTGTTTCCACCCGCACCCGGGAACCAAACTCAGAAGCTAAAATAGCGCCGACTCGCTGTTTGAGGGGTACATCTTCGACCAAGATGACTGTGAGTCCGGCCACGGACTGGCTCATACAGAGCAAGGTACGCAATTGAGAGAGCAAGGCTGGCTGAAATTGAGGAGTATTGGGCATGGGCAGCCTCTTTGGCAAATAAAGCTGGATGATGTCGTTGTGGCGATCGCTGGAGAATTTAACGCAAGTCAATTCTCCCAATCCTAAATTCATCCGATAAATAGGGGCGTTGGCCTCAAGTTCCAGGGCCGCACCAATGAGAACTACTGGTTGCTGGGACCAAATCGGGCCTAAAATCGGGGCTAAATCTAGGGGAGTGCAATATAGAGAAAAAGAACCATGAGAGCGATCGATTTGTGCCCATCTAAGTTGGCCTTCCCTCGACCATTGATGCCAAAAGTTTTTTCTTGATTCTCTGCCTCTATCTGCTCCCAAAGTTAAAGTTTCTATTAACCGTTGTAGGATTTGTTCTTCTGGTGGGGAAATTAAATAGCAGTTGTAAGGGTTAGGGGGATGTTCAAAGAGCGATCGCGTTAATTTTACTCTTGCCTGACGGATCGCCTCAGTTCGTGCTGGATATAGTTCTATTAATTCGTTCCAATCTCGTTGTTGAAGGGAAGCAGTTAGTTGCTCGCGAGCCAGGGTTTCGAGGTTGTCTGCCCAATCGATTACTGTAGCTATACCAGAGGGTAATTGCCCGGCTTGCAAACGGTCTGCCAGCCAATCTTGGGGGGTAATCAGCAAGAGTCCTTGATTCTCGGAGGCTGAGGGGTAGGTTTGGATTGGCTTTTGGGAAAATTTAGAGCCACCAGAGGGGTGTTGCTCTAGCAACTGAGGAATGTCCAGTCTCAGCAAACGTTCTTGGACTGTTGCTGGAGTTACTAAAATGGTTGGCCCCTCCCACATTAACAGAGGCATCAGGTAGCTCAATTCATAGCGCTGTTCGCGACTGCAAGGATAGGCGCTTGTTTGTATGAGAGCGCTACGTCCGAGTCGCAAAGCCCGAGCCACCAGCCTGGCCATTGTTAAATGATGGGGCCAGGAAGGTTCTGTTCGGGAGCGCAGGAGCTTACGGAGGGATTTATGGACTTCTACCTCAATCACTATATTGTTAATATATAATTGCTAATTGCTAATTGTTAATTGCTAATTGCTAATCCTAACCATTAGCCATTAGCCAAAAGCGATAAGGGGAGCATCTCATATAAAGCAAAAAAAGGGTGCATCTCAATTTTGAGGAAAACCTACAATTCAACGCTTTTTGCGAGCTTGCTAATTGCTAATTGCGAGCTTGCATGGCTCTAGAACGCAATTAGCGATTAGC
>CAZUCT010000185.1:0-14769 GCA_964619285.1 uncultured bacterium
TTCCGCCCCGCTTTAAAAAGACGGGGCTACCAAACTCCCGTCTCTTCTTCGTGTCAAAATAGAGTACCCTCAGAAAACCCGGTTTTTTAGAAAAACCGGGTTTCTTGACTGGATTCTCTAGTAAAGAGAAAGAAAACCCAACTTTGGCTAGTGGTTAATTTATCATTAATTAGTTTGACGAGCTATGAGTAATTTAGATTCTATTAATACTGCTAAATACTTTATTATTAAAGCATCTCAAGAGAGTGCAGCGACAGTCTTAGAAATGACTAATATGAAGGTGCAAAAGCTGTTATTTTACGCTCAAAGTATCCATTTAGCATTATGCGATCGCCCCCTATTTAACGAACCAATAGAAGCTTGGCGATACGGGCCCGTCTGTCCTCCTGCATATCAATTTTACAGCGATTTTGAATCCAGACAATTACCCCTTCCAGAAACAGATTTTTTAACGACTATTTCCAGCGAAATTAACAACTTACTCGGGCAAGTTTGGCAATACTGGGGCAAGTATCATTCCCACCAACTTAGTGCTATGAATTACCAGGAAAAACCTTGGCAAAAAGCCAGGAATGGTTTACCTCCCGAAGCCGCTTCACATAATCTAATTTTGCTAGAAGAACTTAAAGAATTAGGCTCTCAAAAAGTTAAAGAAATTTTAGAAACATCGGCGAATTTAGAACTAATTATCTTGCTATTTGTCAATGAAAAATTTACTTTAGGGCAGGCAAGCAAATTAGCTAAAATGAGTCAATTTCAGTTTCAAAAACTACTCGCAAGTCGTCAAATTCCTTTACATTACGACATAGCAGAATTAGAAGCAGACGTAAAAACCTTACGAAAAATGGGCAGGTTATGATAATAGTTAGCAATACCTAACCCATTAATATTCAAAAAAACCCTGCCCCCAAAGATAACCGAGTCGATCGCCGTCATTCATATAAGCTACGATTTGTTCGTCATCACTCGCCCGCTTGACAACCGTATAACCTCCCTCTTTTTGCAACCAAAATACCTCTTCAAGTTCGCAACCATTTAAAAAATCGGGGGAATGAGTGGATACAAAAACTTGACCGCCACGACGGGCGTAATCTCTAAATTCTTCCGCAAGTTCGCTAAGAAGTTGAGGATAAAGTTGATTTTCTGGTTCTTCCACGCATAACAAAGGATGAGGGTTTGGGTCGTACAAAAGCACTAAATAAGCAAACATTTTAATAGTGCCATCGGAGACATATCGCGCCAAAAAAGGGTCTTTAAAGTTACCATCTTTAAATCGGAGTAAAACTCGCCCTTCTTCGGTAATTTTTGAATCAACTTCGCCGATGCCCGGAATTCGCTGTTTCAGTTTTTCAAGAATTGTTTGAAAAATTTTGGGATGTCTGTTGTAGAGAAATTCCGTTACTAATGCCAGGTTTTCACCTTCTTTGGAAAGGTGTTCGGCATAACCAGATTCTCTTTCCGGTCGGGCTTGCTGGATGCGAACATCGGAAATATGCCAGTTTTCTAATAAATCGCCAACGGCTTTAATAACCGGGAATTTTTCAAATTGTGCCAAGCCTTTTAAGGCGAGAATATCTGGAGATTTTAGTTGGTAATTTTCCCGGTCTAAATCTTTAATATCGGTAACTTTATCCGGTTCGTTCGTAACAACATTTCCTTGACCTTGGGAAAAATCAAGAAAGCGCCAAGGATGACTTTTACTACTTATTTGATACTGGAGGGTTTCTGTTTCTATTAAAGGACGACCGTTTTTATCTTCATTAATTTTTAAAAAGTAAGTCACTAATGGAGATTGATTATCTTTACGAAATTTTAATTCTATTTCTATCGGACCTCTTGAATTGCGACTTCTTACTTCTTTAAATCCTCTACCGCCTCCTAATTTGGTTAGGGCGACGCGAACGTTATCGGTTAAAGCGTCTTTTAAAAAACTAAAGGCATTAAAAAGGGTTGTTTTGCCAGTACCGTTGGCACCCACAAAAACGCACATTTTGGGAATGTTTGTTATTTCAACATCTTTGAAGGCTTTAAAGTTTTTGAGACGGATACCTTCTATTTGCATAATTCAGCATTAAGCTCTTAATAATGTATTCAACTAAGGGCATTTGAGGTACATCTCATTTTTGGGACAGACCAAACGCTTGTTGTTAATTATTATAGCAATTCTCCACAAATTAAGAAACCCGGTTTTTTGAAAAAACCGGGTTTCTGGGCTGGTGCGCGGTGCGCACCTACGAAATGCTTAAAACAATCTTCCCTACCATCGAACCTGCTTCTAATAAACGATGCGCTTCAATGGCATCCTCCAGAGGAAACACTTTATTAAGATGAATCTTTAATTTGCCCTCATCAAATAACCTGGCGCATTGTTGCAAAATATTTGCTTGGTCGTGTTGAGATTCTTCCATGCCTTGCATCATGGGAGTTAACATTAATTCCAAACCAATGCGTAAATTTCTTAACCGCGCAATTTTCAAGTTTCCACAACTCGGATCCGGTTCCAAAATCGTTACTAAATCTCCGTAAACTTTCACCGCCGGGATAGAATCGTAAAATACCTTTCCTCCCACCGTATCGAAAGCTAAATCTACTCCTTCCCCGTCAGTCCATTTTAAAATCTGTTCCACAACATCGGTGTTTTTAAAAATAGTTAAATCCGCCCCCATACTCTTAGCAAATGCCGCTTTTTCCTCGGAACTAATCGTAGTAGCGACCTGGGTACCTTGCAATTTAGCTAATTGGATGGCGACGTGACCGACACCACCGGCGCCGGCATGAATTAAGACCTTTTGTCCCGGTTGTAACTTTCCGCGATCGTACAAAGATTCCCAAGCTGTAATTAATACTAATGGCGATGCCGCCGCTTCTATAAAGTTTAAAGAAGTTGGTTTTTTGGCGACAAATTTTTCATCGACGACGGCTAATTCGGCATAATTACCCGGATAAGCGCCGATGCCGCTATTGCAGAAATAAACCTCATCCCCTGCTTGAAAATTTCTAACTTCCGAACCAACTTCCTCGACAATACCGGCGGCATCGCATCCCAAAACTGCCGGCATTCTATCTGGATAAAAGGTTCCGCGACGACGCAATTTAACGTCGATGGGGTTAACTCCCGCTGCTTTTAAGCGGACTAAGATTTCGGTAGGTTTTTTTATTTCTGGGTCGGGGATTTGCCGTACTTCTAATACTTCTGGTGCCCCCGGTTCTGTCATTACGACTGCTTTCATGGTAGATGTTTCCTGTTTTTAATTGTCTGGTAAAAAATATAAATCGATTTTTATTGCTAATTGCTAATTGCTAATTGCTAATTGTTAATTGTTAACTGCTACTAAGTGCGTTGGGTTTCACTGTCATTTCACCCAACCTACCGAGCAATTGATATTCTCGGTAGCCCAGGAACCCGGTTTTTTCACAAAACCGGGTTTCTTAATAATCAAGCAGCAATTAACAATTAACAATTGACAATTGACAATTGACAATTGACAATTAACTACATCGTCAAAGACTGAGGATCGTTTTCGATTAACTTCGCCAAATCTTGCAAAAATGCAGCGGCATCGGCACCGTAAATAATGCGGTGGTCGCAAGTAATATTTACCTGCATTTGTCGTTTAATTGCAAAAGTGCCATCGTCGGAAACTACCATGTTCGGTTTAGAAGCGCCGATCGCTAAAATGGAACCTTGATTTGGAGGCAAGATAGCATCAAACTTATCTACTCCAAACATTCCCAAATTAGAAATCGTAAAAGTACCCGTGCTATATTCATCCGGTTGCAATTGTTTGGCACGAGCGCGCTCGACTAAATCCTTCCAAGTGCGAGATAGAGAATAGATATCGATTTTATCTGCATCTCGCAACACCGGCGTAATCAAACCGCCACCGGGCATTGCCACTGCTACGGCAACATTAATCGATGGGGGATAGTTAATCTTGTTTTCTACACAGTTAGCATTTAACAGAGGGTGTTTTTGTAGAGTCACCGCCACTGCCTTTGCCAGCATTCCAGTTACCGTAACCCCCTTCGGTTTAATCTTCTTGTAGAGAGCATCAAAACTATCTGTTGTGATAGTGTAACTAACGTGATAAGTAGGTATAGAAAGGCTAACCATCATATTTTTAGCAACAGCACTCTGAAGGGTATTCATAGTGACAGTTTCACCGACAGGTACGTTAGCGGGAGCTACGCTGGCAGCAACGGGAGTTCTGGCGGGTGCGGGGGATGGTAGCGATGGTGCTGGAGAAGGAGCCGGGGCGGGAGGAGCTTTTGCTGCAGGCGCGGCGGTAGCGGCAGCGGGTTGTTTACCTGCGGCGACTTCCACATCTTCTCCCACGATGCGACCGTGAGGACCGCTACCCTTGAGAGTTTTTACATCTACTTTAAGTTCTTTGGCTAACTTTCGAGCCCGGGGGGAAACAATAACTCGTCCGTTAGAGCGACTGGCAGCCGGTTGTGGTTCGGGTTCCGGTTCGGGTTCCGCAGGTGAAGGGGCTTCAGCCTTAGCGGGACTGGGGGTTGAAGAGCCAGACCCGCTAGGGCCGCCGTTGTTAGCTTGTTGCTTGGCCTGTTCGACTTCTGCTTCTGTTTCGGCCAACAGAGCGAGGGTAGAGCCTACGGGGGCCACGTCCCCGGCTTCGACAATAATTGTAGCTAAAATGCCGGAGTAAAATGCTTCCACATCCATATCGGCTTTATCGGACTCGACCACCAGCACCGTTTCCCCTTTTTCGACCTTATCGCCGGGGGATTTTTCCCAAGAGACGATTTTTCCTTCGGTCATGGTGGAGCTCAGGGCCGGCATGAAAACTTCGTGAATCATATCCTAATTTTTTTGTTGGTAGTTGTTTGTTAATTTTGGGAATGGGGAACAGGCAATAGCCGCGTTCTACGGGGAATGGGGAATGGGAGAATTGTCTGTTATTTATTCCCCATTCCCCAAACATAGACATTTGGCAAAAGGTCTATTTTTCCTAAAAATATATCCCCTTTTTGCCTATTGCCTCTTGCCTTTTGCCTTTTGCCTCTTTCTTCCTTACACTTCGCCCCTAATTTCTTGAATTACTCCGTCGCGAAGGAGAATTTCTACTTGCATTTTTTTAATTAAGTTATCTCCTTCATCGACCGTGAAAATGCTTTCTATTTGGCCTTGGCTTACTTCTTGTTCTAGCTCTAACAATTGCACTTGTTGAAGCTGTTGCAGGCTTTGATTTTTCTGCTCTAACAGCTCGCTTTTCTTTTGATTTACTTGTAGCTTAATATTGTCAATTTGTTGGCTGACTTGTGGTCCTGGAGGCTGAATGTTTTGCTTTTGAAGTTCGGCAATCATGCGTTGAGCTTGCATTTCAAGCTGCTGTAATTGACCGTCTATTTGGTTGATTTGAGCTTGAAGTTGCTGTTGAGCTTCCTCTTTCCAGCGAGGAGTAACGATGACTTTAACGTTAATAGCTCGCTTGAGAAGTAATTGAGTATTAGAATCCATAGAATTGTTCTTGTCAGTTAGTTTTCCGTAGAACAGGCGAGAAGCCTGTTTGTTTGAGAACAGGCTTGGGGCCTCTATTCTATTGTTCTTTAATCGAACATCCCGTTAATCATATCGCGGTAACGCTCCATTACGACGGGACGCTTAATCTTCAGAGTTTGGGTCATCATGCCATTTTCCATGGTAAAGGGCTCTCGCAGCAAGGTAAAGGAGCCGATGCGATCGTCGGGACGATAGCTGGGGCGATTTTTGACGAACCGGTTCAATTCTTGGCGGAATAAGTCTCGAACTGGCTTGCTGTCTAAATCTAATTCGGCAAAGGACTCGGCCAGTTTTTGTTGTACAGCCCATTTTTCCAGGTTGTCGGCGTTAGGTACGATTAAAGCCCCCAGGAATTTCCGGTCCTGTCCCACTAACATAATCTGGTCGATATAAATGCTTCTGAGGCAAGCATCCTCGATGGGTTGGGGTTCGATATTTTCGCCGTTGGTCAGAACGATGGTATCTTTGGCCCGACCGGTCAGGACTAAATCTTTCCGATAGGTCATCCAGCCTAAATCTCCGGTATCGAACCAACCTTCCGAGTCGATGGACTTGGCGGTGGCTTGGGGGTTTTGATAGTAGCCGGTCATTATTTGCGGTCCCCGGGCCAGAACTAGACCCCGTTGGCCTAGTGGCAGGGGTTGGCGAGTTTCTGGATCGACGATGCGGAGTTCGGTTCCGGGAATGGGTTTGCCGGCAGAGCCCCGTAGGTTCTCCCAGTAGTGGCGGGCGCTTAATACGGGGGAGGTTTCGCTGAGGCCGTAGCCGACGACGAGTTCGATGCCGAGTATTTCAAAGAAGTTTTCGAGGTGCATGGCCAGGGAACCGCCGCCGCTGATGGCTAGTTTCAAGCGACCGCCGGTGGCTTGGCGTATTTTTTGGTAAACGAGGCGATCGCCTAAGGCATGAATTGGCCATAAAGCGATGCTTTTGAGGGTGGCGATTATTTTCTCAGACTGTTTCGGCGGTTCTACTTCTAGGGTTAAACCTCGGGCGAGGCGACGAGCTTGGATATAACGTTCGCTGTTGGTTAAAAAGAATTTTGCCAGCTTTTGCTTGTTGGCGGGTTGTTGGGCGAGTTGCTTCTGGATGCCTTCGTAAACTGACTCCCAGAGACGAGGAACGCTGGTCATGTATAGGGGTTTAAATTCTTTGAGGTCGTTTTTGAAATGCCGGATGCTGGTATATACCTGGGTGCATCCTTGGGAGAGAAAAAGGTATTCTCCGGTGCGTCCGAAACTGTGCCAGGTGGGGAGGATGCTGAGGACGGAATCTCCGGGTCCGGGTTGAACGAGGGTGCCAAGGGTGCGGAGCTGGTGTAGGAGGTTGCCGTGGGTAAGCATTACTCCTTTGGGTTTGCCGGTGGTGCCGGAGGTGTAGAGGAGGGTGGCGAGGGTGTTTTCGTTTTGTTGGGGCGGGGCGAGGGGGCGTTCGCTTCCTTTGGCGAGGACTTGGGAAAAGTTGAGGATGGGGAGGGAGTCGTCGGAGTCGGGTTCTTCGTCGCTGAGGAGGACGATGAGATGGATGGGGAGGTCTTGGAGGCGATCGCCGAATTTTTTCAACAGTGCTAGATTTTCTACTACTAAGCTGCTGCTGCCGCTGTTGTTATAGATATAGAGGAGTTCTTGGGGGTCGGCGGTGCCGCTACGAACGACGTCTGCGGCCCCGGCGGCGATGATGCCTTGGTCGGCGACTATCCACTGAGGACTGTTGTCGGCGAAAAGGGCGACTCGCGGGGGGGTGTCGGTTTCTGGGTTGTTGCTTACGACTCCTAGTTCTTGCAACCCGGAGGCGAATTGTTGAATTTGTTGGTGGAGGTCGTGGTAGGAGAGGATGATTTCTGGTTTTTTGTGGGGGTCGTGGAGGGCCACGGTTTGACCGAAGCGCTGGGCGGCTAGGGGCCAAATTTCTGATAAGGATTGGACGGAGTTGTAGTCTGCTACTTTTTCGAGGTTGGCCTTTTCGCGATCGCTCATCTCTGGGGATTGGTACGAACTGCGGGGGTTGCTAGATTGGTTCATTTTATTGATGGTTTTAATTTGTTTTCTCTCCAGTCTAGTATGGGCGATCGGGGGTACGGGTTGTGCTTTTGGGGGGACAGTTTTTAAAGTTGTCTGGTTTTGGGGATTGTTGGGGTTGTTAGAATTAAGTAAAAAAATAGTTGGCTTGAGTTATTTTTTTAGGCATTACTGGAGTAAAAATATGAGTGGCTTAGATGTTTTGCAATCCGTTCAGTTTGTCACTGTTAAAGGAAAGCGCTTGGCAATTTTAGATGCCGATAATTGGGAAATGTTAATTGAATGGCTAGAAAATTTAGAGGATATTAAAATTGCCAAAGAAGCATTTGCGGAGTTGGAAGCTGTTGGAGGCGATCGCTCTCGTGTGGGTTGGTTGAAATGGGATGATGTTGAAGGGGAGTTGGAATGAATAACTATACCGTTTACATATCTCCAGAAACTTTTCAAGCTATTAAACAGCTTCCTGGCAATATACGCCAGCGAATAAAAAAAGCTGTTCGCGAGCTGTCTAATAATCCTCGCCCTGCTGACAGTAAAAGGTTAAATTATCCTGAATTTGAGCGTGAATTACGACGACTACGACTTGATAGTTGGCGGATAGTTTATGCCATTACTGACGTGGATAATGTTGTTGATGTATTAGCAGTACGAAAACGTCCACCTTATGATTATCAAGATTTAGAAAATTTGCTGGAGCAATTGAATTAAAAGCAACTAACGGAAAGAGAGCAGTGGAAATGGCTATTAGTCAGGAGTTTGTCTGAAAGGGGGTTAACTAAATTAGAGATTGTCAATCTTTTTAAGTTCATCGATAAAATGATGACTTTACCCCCAAAATTGCAACGCAGTTTTAAAACCAAAATCAATCAATATGAGGAGGAACAACAAATGCCTTTTTTAAGCACTTTGGAAGAAATGGCTATGGAAACAACAGCAAAATCTACCACTCGAAAAAATCTCATAAACTTACTTCAAAAACGGTTTGGCGAACTTCCAGAAAGTCTGATTAAAAGTCTGAATAAAATTGAGGATTTATCCGTTTTAGACAGGCTAATTTTAGAAACAATTAGCGTTAGTTCTGTTGAGGAATTTGAGGGGTTGGTGGGAGAGAATTATTCGCCGGAGAATTAAACGCGAGGGCAGGGCAAAGCATTCGGAAATCAATACTTATGGTTTTTATCAAAACTTACCGCCCGAATGCTTTGCCCCTACAATTCCATTTTTGTTTACTGTTTTTTTACATGACTTAAATAGGATTGCTATCATCATTTCTAAAAGAAAAAATAAACTCTTTTAAACCGTTAAAAGCCGCACTTTCCCAATCCCAATAACCCGCTTCTGCTGCTTCTCCCAATCTTTTATCCGGTATTTCTTTCGATGCCAACCAAGCATGAAGTTTTGCCTTAGCAAAGTTATTTGGTTCGCGGTTAGCATTATTTTTCACGCACTCCAAATATTGCTCGACGCACGACATCGTCCCATCGTCTTTTACCGACTCCAGACAGAGGTCTTCTAACATTCCAGAATCGCGGTTATTGGGAAATATGAAGATATTTATTGAGGGCGTTTCTGTAGTTTTTTCTGCCATGTTACGCGGAACGGGTAGCCCTACTTTAAGAAGGCGAGAGCAAATGCTGTCGAAAGCACTTTTAGGAGGTAAATTATCCGCATCCCTGGTAATGCCAATGCTGGTTAATTGAGAAAAACCAGGTCTAGTCTTTAAGGTTTTTAGATATTTTTCTAACTTATCTTTTCCTTCATAATCTTCAACCCCTATATGGCTAATATCTAAAAACTTCAGAAGACTCTTAAAGAATCTAACTTCATCTTTACCTTCTCCAATTAGTAGTATTTTAAAATTTAACTGTTTTGCTTCTTCGTTTGTTGTCATTAGCGCATTTCAAAATTCATATCTACAGAAGTTTCAATTGTTTCGCGATCGTAAGTAATACACTTAACTATGTCGCCTATTCTGTCCAGTCGATGATACCTAAAATCGTAAGGTTCTTCGGTTGAAAATGCTTTGTGGGCCGCCCGAATAAGTTCCAAACTATGAGTCGTAGCAAATATTTGAGTATTCGATCTTCTAGCTGCATAGGCAATGGCTTTCCAGACTTTAACTAATACTGAATGATGGAGTCCATTTTCGATTTCGTCAATTAAGACGGTACCGTTTTTTGTATTGGCAATTATAAGAGCCATCGCTGTCAATCTTAACATTCCTTCCCCCATCATTTGCAAAGGCACTAAATGACCGATATCTAGAGCCCCATAAATCGTCGGTACTTCTCCTGTTACTAAAATAGCCAAACGTTTTAATCTTGGTTCTAAAATTCGTAAAGTTTCTAAAATTTCTCCTTGGCGGTTTACCTTTTCCAAATTACTAAATTTTTCAATAACATCTGTAGTTAATCTCCATCCTCTAATGCCACCAACGAATTCAGTTTTTGGATGGCGCTCTATTGTTTCGCTTTTCATGTTTGTGCGGAACCCAAAACGACCTTTTTGCTGTATTTTCCATATAGCTGGTTCTGCTTCATTTTGTTGATATTGTAGTTTTAAATTTTGAAATCCATTTTCCTTAACTTGAGGAATCTCGTCTTGAGAACTCTCGTCTAGAGGTAGAATTTCTTCTTCAGATTCTGATAGTGCAATTTTTAATACACGAGATTTTTCTCCTGTATCGGTAGCAGAAATTTCTACTGATTTTTCAACGTTGGTATTAAAAAAAAGCCACTGAATAACATCTCCAATGCCTAAATTTTTTGTTTCGATTCCTCTCAAAAAATTGACGCGAAAGGGTATGTCACGCTCGTTAACTCCTGTCAAGAGAAAAAGAGCTTCTAGCAAAGTCGTTTTTCCCACATTATTGCTGCCACCAATCAAGTTAATCCTGTCTAAAGATTCGATGTTGAAATTTTCAAAACAACGAAAATTTTTGATTGTTAAAGATTTAAGCATTTTGTCTCGATTAGCTCCAATTTTTTGCTAACTTGCTAATTATAAACCAAAACCGAGGAAAATTTATGAAAAGTTTGTGGAACGATGAAGAAGCAAAACGATATCAAGGAGACCTCGCCCAAAGAGTTTATACCTCCCGTCTTTTAGGTCGCGATCGCTCTCTGGTACTCCACGGCGGCGGCAATACTTCGGTCAAAATTAAAGAAGAGAATATTTTCGGCGAAGAAGAGGAACTCCTCTACGTTAAAGGCAGCGGTTGGGACTTGGCCACTATTGAAGAGGCCGGTTTTTCCCCCGTGCGGATGGCCCATTTGCTGAAACTGGCCAAGTTGCGATCGCTCTCGGACCCCCAGATGGTTAACGAACTCAAAACCAATACGACTAATGCCAGCGCCCCCTCGCCTTCGGTGGAAACGATCCTCCACGCCACCCTCCCCTATAAATACGTCGACCACACCCACGCCGATGCGGTGGTTGCCATCACCAACACTGCCGACGGTTTGGAAAGGGTCCAGGAAATCTACGGGGACAGCATCGTAATCGTTCCCTACATCATGCCCGGTTTCGACTTGGCCCGCCTCTGCGCGGAAAAATTTGCTGCCGAGGCCACGGAAAAGACCGTCGGTATGTTGCTGATGAACCACGGCATCTTCTCTTTTGGGGAAACGGCGCGAGAATCTTACGAACGGATGATTGAGTTAGTCAGTCTGGCAGAGGATTATTTAAAACGGCATGGCGCTTGGGAAAATTCCGTTCCCCCCGTAGAACAGACGTCTCGTCTGTTAGATGTAGAACAGGCGTCTCGCCTGTTAGGCAAAACCTTAGCTGCCTTGCGGCGGGAAGTTTCCGAGGTCGCAGGTTTTCCCGTGGTAATGACTCTCCACGACGACGATCGCACCCTATCCTTCGTGCGACGGGAGGATCTCGGAGAAATCTCCCAACAAGGACCGGCAACCCCCGACCATGTAATTCGGACCAAACAGAAACCGTTGGTGGGAACTGATGTTAAAGGTTATGCAGAAGCGTATAAAGCCTACTTTGCGGAACATTCCCCCAACGCCCGGGAACCAAAAACGATCCTCGACGCGGCGCCTCGGGTAGTTCTCCATCCAGAGTGGGGGATGTGCGCGATCGGAAAAAATGCGAAGGCAGCAGGGATAGTAGGGGATATCTACAAACACACGATGGATGTCATCGAGGGGGCGACTATACTCGGCGGCTATCGGGCGCTTTCCGATAAAGATATTTTCGATATGGAATATTGGGATTTGGAACAGGCAAAATTGCGCAAGGGTGGAACGCCGCCGATGTTTACCGGGGAAGTTGCTGTAGTTACGGGGGCCGCTTCCGGTATCGGTAAAGCTTGCGTGGATGCTTTGTTGCGTCGGGGCGCTGCGGTTGTAGGGTTGGATCTTAACGAAGCCATCGCGGACCTCTACAAGCGCCAGGATTTTTGCGGTATCGTTTGCGATGTTACGAACGACGAGGCTTTGGTCGCTGCGATGGAACGCGCCACTCGCGCTTTTGGCGGTATCGATATTTTAGTTCTGAATGCGGGTATTTTTCCTCGCAGTTGTCCCATCGACTCTTTGTCAGGGGTAGACTGGCGGCGGGTGATGGCGATTAATCTGGATGCGAACCTGGCTTTAATGCGGGAGTGCCATCCTTTCCTGAAACTGGCACCCAAAGGAGGGCGCGTAGCGATAATTGGTTCTAAGAACGTATACGCGCCGGGGCCGGGGGCTGCGGCCTATTCTGCTTCTAAGGCAGCGTTGAACCAGTTAGCGCGAGTGGCGGCCTTGGAGTGGGGCAGCGATAAGATTCGGATTAATTCGGTTCATCCTAACGCTGTATTCGATACGGGGATTTGGACTGAGGAGGTTTTGAAGTCTCGGGCGGCTAATTACGGTTTGAGCGTGGAGGAGTATAAGACTAATAATGTTTTGAAAGTGGAGGTCAGCAGTTACGACGTAGCGGAGATGGTAGCGGAGATGTGCGGACCGTTGTTTGCTAAAACCACGGGTGCCCAAGTACCCATAGACGGCGGCAACGATCGCGTAATTTAGTTCGCCGCAATCGCTTTAGCGATAGTTCGTAGTAATCGCTTTAGCGATTGGCGGTTAGTTAGCAGCGGACGAGTGAAGGGACGAGTGCGGATAGGTAGTTGAAGTGCGACTTAATTTTGTTGCTATTGGTTGCTAGTCTCTGCAGGTTAAGAAACCCGGTTTTTGCCGAAATTCCGGGTTTCTGAGATACCAAAAAACGGGTAAACTATAGAATCTTGTTAATTATTAATTGATATTGCTATAATCGAAAAACCATTTTACTATTGCGCAATAGTTTCTATGTTGACTATAAAATCGTCGATAAAACTGGTAGGGTTGGGGGTAATTGCTATCTATCTCTCCAGTTGCACCGGGCAACCATCTCCCAGGGAGGTCGCCCAACGCCTAAAAGCGAGCGTCGTTCTAATCAAAACTCACGACGGCACTAACGGCGGACATGGCACGGGATTTTTCGTGAGGGAAAAAGGGGAAAATCTGCTGCCCTCACAGCAAAGGATAATTCGGCAAGCCCAAGAGCGAGTGCAAAGGGGTGTTTTGGAAAAGACTTTTAAGTGGGGGATTCCGATTAATACTTATTTAGGGTATCGACCGGCTGTGGCGGTGCCCGATGCGGCGGGGATATCGGCTACTTTTGCCTGGTTCCTGTTTGGCTGCGGTGCGGTGGCTGGTGGGTTGTTGGTATTTTTTGGGGTGAAACCGCTGCTGCCGACGGCGGAGACGGAAGGTCGGCGGCGACGAGAAGCGGAGGCAAATGCGAGGGAGTTAGAGCGGCAGGTGCAAACTTTGGAGAAGGAACTGGCGGCAGCCCTTGGGCAGCAGGGGGAGCAGCAACAAGCGCCCCGGCAGCCCTTGGGCGGTGCTAGCAGTGGAGAGGTAGAGTTAAAGTCGGCGAGGGGGCTTGACTACACTAGCCTGCGAGATTTGTTGGCAGCCCAAAAGTTTTACGAGGCAGATAAGGAAACTTATAGCTGTATGCTGAAAGCGACGGGAAGGGTAAAGGGAAGCTTAAATGTTGAGGACATTGACAATTTTCCCTGCGAGGACTTGCGCACTATCGACGGATTGTGGGTAAAATACAGCGATGGGCGCTTTGGCTTTTCCGTCCAGAAGGAAATTTACCAAGAACTGGGCGGGACCAAGGAGTACGATGAGAAAATCTGGGAAGTTTTTGGCGATCGCGTGGGCTGGCGAAAAGGTGGGAGCTGGTTGAAATATGAATCGTTGGCTGTGTGGTCATACTCGGGGCTAGTACCTCAGATTCCCCCCGGCCAACTTCCTTGTTGGTGTTCGAGCAGTTTTGTGGGTATTTTCGTGCGTTGCGGGTTGGCTGGTTGGCTTTGGTATCCTCTTTTCTCGCGCAAAGACTTGTAACCTTTAGGAGCTAAAACCCCCAAGCTTTTTTTTACGAAAACACGGGCTTTCCCTCAATTCAATACCTGGCATTGTGTCATTGCGAGGGGGGTAGGAAAGCAGTTAATGTTGAGATTTTCTCACTAATCCCCCCGAAGCAATCTCAAAAGATCGCTTTTTTGAGATTGCTACCCAACGGGTGCGGCTGTCGCCTACGGCTGACTGGAGTTTGCCTTCATAGCGCTCTATCGGTTAAAATAAACTCAGAATTTAAACATAGTCAACTCAGGAGAGCTCGCAATGGCAACAGAACGCTGGGACGATGAAAGGCTAGACCGTCTGGAAAAAATAGTCGAGGGTAACGCTCGCGCCATTCAGGCAAGCAATGAAAGGCTAGACCGTCTGGAAAACATAGTCGAGAGTAACGCTCGCGTGATTCAGTCAATAGCGGACGCCCTCAGCGAAGCGGCAGAAGAACGACAAGAATTCAGGCAATCCATACGGGGTTTGCAATACGAAAATCGTCAGATTCTCGACATTTTGCTAAACCGCCAAAACGAGGAAGATAACCCAGATGCTTCCTAAGCTCTCTTTGGGGAGTCGGGTAAATAAGAAAAGCGATCGCTCCCAAGAAAAAAAGCGATCGCCCAACGTCTCCCAATGACAAAAGTGTAAGTCCTATTGACGATGTGGGATTCATCAAAACCGTCAATAAACCCAAGGCGAGCATCGTTACTAAACTGGATGCCTCGATGGCTTTTAAACTTATAAAGTTGTACTGTTTTTAACATTTAATTAGGGTCTGCTGAATAAATCGAAAAAACTCTGGGGGGTGGTCCGGGTGGGAGGT
>CAZUCT010000186.1:0-14761 GCA_964619285.1 uncultured bacterium
ATACTCATGACTCACACTCATACTCATACTCAAAAAAACCGCTTTTTGTTTGAGTAAGAGTAAGAGTAAGAGTAAGAGTAAGAGTATGAAATTATCGAGGGGTAAAAATTACAAATATGGGATGCTCCCTTGTTAATTTCGTGTTTTGGGATTGGATGTACCTAAAAAAAGTTGTTGAACTGTTTAATTAGGAGGAAAAAAATGCGTAAATGTAAACACAACCTCAGTTTTTCTCAGAAACCCGGTTTTTTGGAAAAACCGGATTTCGTGACTGGTTCTCAAGGGAATAATTCCCGCTGTGGAGGAAAACAGGAAAACCGAAAACGCAATCGGGGCGGCAGAAATTTCCAAAAGGGGATGATGGGAGCTTTATTAACCTCAACTGCATTAGGATTTTCGCCGGATTTAACTGCCAGCAGTCAAGCAGTTTCTACTCCAAATTCCGAGACTGTGAAGGCTATGGTAGAAAGCATCGAAGATGAATATAAAGCCCGTGCTTTTTATCAAGCAGTAATTGATAAATTCGGCGAGGTTCGTCCGTTTAGCAATATAGTTCATGCTGAAGCAAGACACGCCCAAATGTGGAAATCTATCTTTGCTAAATACGGTTTGGAAGTACCGGCAGATAATTATGCAGGAAATACCGAAGCACCAGAGAATTTGAAAGCAGCTTGCGAAGCGGGAATAGAAGGAGAAATTGCGAATGTCGAGATGTACGATCGCTTCTTAACATTCGTGAAAGAAGCAGATATCAGGGAAGCGATCGCCAAATTAAGAACAGCTTCCAAAGAACGACATTTACCCGCATTTCAAAGATGCGCCAGAAGGCTAGCTAATTAATAGCAAAATCTAGTAGATGTTCGAGAAATAATTGACGGGTACTCATACTCTAAAAAGTTGCTTTTTTTGAGTAAGAGTAAGAGTATGAATAAAAAAATACCCGTCATTTTAAAGTTGACAGGCTATTAGGATTAAAAGGGAAGGAAAAATGACAAAGCAAACCGAAAAATCGCCCTCGGAATTAACAGAAATTCCAGCAGGATATCTCAATATAATGGGTTACGTTGACGAGTCGGAAGTTAACGGCCCCGGCAGTCGCGCCGTAGTTTGGGTGCAGGGATGCGAGCGAGAATGCGGGGGATGTTTTAACCCCGCTTCTTGGTCCTTTGAAATTAACCAATTAATCTCAGTTGAAGAACTGGCAAACAAAATTTTAAGTAATTCCAAAAATCAAGGCGTTACCTTTTCTGGTGGGGAACCATTTTTTCAAGCAACCGCCTTGGCGGAGTTAGCAAAAAGATTAAAAGCTGCCGGTTTAAACGTAATGTCTTTTACTGGGTTTACTTTAGGAGAATTGCAAGGTAACGATGCTCCAGTTGGTGCTAAAGAGCTGCTATCTCAATTAGATATTCTCATCGACGGACCGTTTTTAGAATCTCAGGCCATAAATTCTCCAGATTCTTTAGTTTCTTCTCGCAATCAAAAAGTTCGAGTGTTTAATCCCGAGTTTCAAGATAAGTTAAATTGGGCAAGCGACCAAATCGAAATTCATGTTTTAAAGGACGGGAGTAGAATAATTACAGGATTTTGGGGGCCATTGGATTTGGATGACGATTAGAATTGCTAATTGTCAATTGTTAATTATTGTAGGAGGATTATCTGATGAGGTTAATCTTGGAAATTGAAAATGACGATGATTGGGATAAATTGCGGGCTTTAATGACTGGGCTTTCTTTTAGTTCCGTTGAGGTGCAATCTACTCAAGAGAAACTAAGAAATTTTGTGAATTGGTGTCAGGAGAATCAGGTTCTAGTGAAAGAACTTACAATTCCAACCAGGGAGGAGCGAAATGCGAGGTAATACTTTTTTGGATACAAATATTTGGTTGTATCAAATTTTAACATCTGAAGATGCAGAAAGTCAACGCAAAAAAGAACGCTCGCTCGCTCTTTGTCTGGAGCCAGACATTAAGATTTTTACCTCGGTGCAAGTGCTTAATGAAATATCCAATGTTATGCTGAAAAAGTTTTCTTTTGAGAAAAGTAAAGTGTTAGATTTTCTCAACCAAATAATTAATACCGTAGAAGTAATTCCCTTGCAGGCAGCCATCGCTTTGGATGCTGTAGAGATTTCTTATCGATATGGTTTTTCATTTTACGACGCCTCGATCGTAGCCTCGGCTTTTAGCGTAAAATGTTTGCAGTTAGTGACAGAAGATTTACGAAATCAACAGATTATCAAATATCAGTCTCATCAATTAATAGTTGTAAATCCTTTTGATGCAAATTAATATGTAGGTTGGGTTGAAGGCGTTACCTTTTATAGTGGGGAACCGTAATTATTTGGTTACCTTTGCATTAAGATGCACCCACTGACAACTAACAAATAACCAAAGAATATGTGGAATAAAATCAGACAAATTGGCAAGCAATTTATCTTTGTTACCGCAATAATCCTATTAATTTTAGTAGGTTTTAGCGGTTTAACTTCTGAAAGAGCGATCGCTCTAATAAGTCAGCAAGAAGAAGCCCCCGAACAAATCCTGTACCAAGCGCGACATAACCTGCGGGACGAAACGGGAAATATCTGGAAAGCGGTATTTTATAAAAGGATAAAAGCCGGGGAAATCGATAGTATTAATTTGCGATTGATAGGATTTCCCGGGCTCGGAGAATTTAGCCACCCACAGCCTTTAACTTTGAGAACTAATGACGGAAAAGTTATCGAGGCAGAGGATGAATTTGCCAAACAATCTCCTGGGGGTAATGTAGGAGAATATAACTTCCAAGAGATTGTTTCTGAATTGCCCAAAAATGGAGCTTTATCTCTTTCTTTACCAATAAAAGAGCGGGGGCAGGTAGAAATGAATATTCCTTTGGCAGTCATCCTCGAATGGCAAGAAGTCTTAAGTCGAACTTAAAAAACTCTTCCCAATTCCCAATTTCCAATTAATTGCTAACTGCGAGTTGGAAATTTATCAACTTTTTTAATAGGCCGACTGTACCTCCATTTGTGTCAAATAGAGGTATTTTTTTTAAAAAATCGATCGCCGCTTTTTCATCCAAAGGGCGAGAGAAATAATAACCTTGTCCGTATTCGCAACCGAGCGATCGCAAAAGCTCGACTTGCTGGAGAGTTTCCACTCCTTCAGCAATAACATCCAAACCCAAACTTTGAGCCAAAGTAATAATAGCCTTAACGATATTAAGATTTTTATCATCCAGTTCCAAATTACCCACAAAAGAGCGATCGACCTTCAGAGTATTAATAGGAAGGCGATGCAAATAACTTAAAGAAGAATAACCCGTACCAAAATCATCGAGACAAACCCGAATTTGCCTAGCTTGTAACTTTTCTAAAACCGACCTAGCCGCCACGGCATTTTCCATCAAAACGCTCTCAGTAATTTCCAACTTCAAGCGATCGCCACTCACCCCAGCATCCTGACAAATTTTCTCAATCGTCTCAATAATATCTAATTGCTTCAACTGAATGCCAGACAAATTAACGCTCAAACTCAAAGAAGAAAAATGAGGAAATTGTTCTTGCCAAACAGCCAACTGGCGGCAAGCTTCCTGTAAAACCCATTCGCCCAAAGGAATAATCAACCCCGTTTCCTCAGCCAAAGGAATAAACTCCCCAGGAGAAACCAAACCCCGAGTGGGATGCTGCCATCTAACCAAAGCCTCAAAACCCGTTAAACTGCCAGTTTCCAGACAGATAATAGGTTGATAATTAAGATAAAACTGACGGCATTTAATACCTTGTTGCAGATCCGTTTCCAACTGCCAGCGTTCCACAGCACCCGCCTGCATATCCTTATGAAAAACAGCAGTGCTACCAATACCTCGAACCTTAGCATAATGCATGGCAGTATCGGCAGCCCGGAGAAATTCCTCCGGTTCGCGATAACCGAGACTGCCGAGAACTATACCAATGCTGGTGGTAGAAAAAACCACCGGTCCGTTAAGTTTAAAAGGAGAGCTAAGGGTACGATGGATAGTATCTGCCATTTTTTCGGCATCGGCAAGCTTTTGGATATCCGGTAGCAGAATCGCAAATTCATCTCCTCCCATGCGAGCCAAAATATCTTTCGGGCCCAGACAAGCTTTCAACATCTGAGCCGTCGCCACCAAAAGTTGCTCGCTTATCAAATGACCGAGACTGTATTTAACTACTTGATAGCGATCTAAATCGAGAAATAAAACCGCAAATTGAGGTAGAACAGGCATCTTGCCTGTTACTGGGTTGATTTTTCTAGCTTCGATAGACTCGGCAACTTTTTCTAAAAAGAAAGTGCGGTTGGGCAAACCAGTTAAATTATCGTAAAAAGCCTGATATTTTAACCTTTCAAGGAATTGGCGATGCTCCGATCGCACTTGGGCCTCCCTTAATTCCCGTTCCACCGCCGGAACCAACCTGGCCAAATTGTCCTTAGTAAGATAGTCGTGGACGCCAGCTTTCATGGCCGCGACTGCAGTCTCTTCAGTAATAGTGCCAGAGACAATAATAAACGGTAAATCCAGGCCCTTTTCTTGTAATAAAGACAAGGCTGCAATAGCATTAAACTGGGGCATGGAATAATCGGCTATAACAAGATCCCACTGCCGTTCTTCTAGGGCAGCGAACGTAGTTTCTGCCGTATCCGTCCTTCGATAAATGGGGTTGTAGCCACCGAGTTCTAGCTCGAAAACGAGGAGTTCCACATCATCTTCGGAGTCTTCAACAATTAAAACTCGTAAAGGTTTAGTCATCAGGAATTGTTAACATTGCTGAGGTTTGATTTAAGTCTAGCCAATACACCCATACTTTTTTTAGCAGTTCTGAAAATTCCGTAAAATCCACAGGTTTGCGAATATAGCTATTGCAACCCAATCTATAACCTCGTACCACATCTTGGGTTTCTGTGGATGTAGTTAAAATGACAACGGGCAATAATTGGGTGCGGCCATCGGCCCGGAGGCGGCGAAGTACCTCTAAGCCATCCATTTTAGGTAGTTTTAAATCTAGCAATACCAAAGATGGCATCGTCTCGGGGGGGCGGTGGAACAATTCTCCCGCGCAAAAGAGATAATCTAAAGCTTCTACTCCATCGCTAACTACCACTAATTGATGAGAATAGCCGGTTTGTTCGAAAGCTAGTTGAGCTAATTCTTGCTCGTCGGGGTTGTTTTCTACTAATAAGATAGTTTTTTCAGTCATTAGCTTTATTGGCCCTTAGGTTAAATTGAAGATTTTGTAATTTTTGACCGATAATAATCATCAATTTAACTTCTAAGTTTTATTAATCCCTGTCAGTGACTTAATTGGGGATTAGGAGTGATATTTTGAGGCTTGACGGGCGATCGCGCCACAAGCTAATTAGTGATACGAGTCACATATAGCAGTCTTATTTGAGTTGTGTAAAATAATTAGTCCCTTGAGGCATGCATGCAAGAGGCAAAAGGCAAGAGTAGGGAATGGGGAATAGGGAATAGGGAATGGGGAATAGGGAATAGGGAACCGTAGAACAGGCATCTTGCCTGTTCGCCCCACTAGCAATTAGCCATTAGCAATTAGCCATTAGCGATTAGCAATTAACAATTAGCGATTAGCAACTAACAGTAAAGTAGAAAGTAGCGCCTTTTTCCACAGTTGCTTCTGCCCAAATACGACCGCCGTGGCGATGAATAATTCGTTGTACCGTTGCCAACCCAACGCCGGTACCTGGGAATTGATTTTCCGAATGCAAGCGTTGAAAAGAACCAAATAATTTATCGACGTAATTCATATCGAAACCTGCCCCATCATCTCGGACAAAATAAGCTAATTTTCCTTGATGTAAAATCGAGCCAAATTCTATGGATGCTTGGGGATGATGGGAGGTGTATTTCCAGGCATTATCGAATAAATTTTCTAAAACAATTTTGAGCAAACGCGGGTCGCCATTAACAACTAATCCAGGAGCGATCGCCACTTCAACTCTTCTCTGAGGTTCTCGGGATTTTAATTCTTTAATAATCTCCTCAGCCATGGCGCTCAAATTTACATTTTGATAGTGCATTTCTCCCCGATTTACTCGGGAAAGTTGGAGCAAATCGTCGATTAATTCTCCCATTCTTTTGCTATTGGCGACTATTCTTTCTAAATAATGTTGACCCTTGGTGTCGAATTGTTTTCCATAGCGTTCCTTCAAAATGCGACTAAAACCATCGATACCTCGCAGGGGCGATCGGAGGTCGTGGGAAACAGAATAACAAAAAGCTTCTAGTTCTTTATTAGCAGCTTCGAGTTGAGCGGTTCTTTCTCTTACTCGCTCTTCCAAAGATTCATTTAATTCTCTAATTTCTTCCTCAGTTTTTTTGCGTTCGGTAATTTCATAAAAAGTAGCAACTGAAGCAATAATTTTTCCCTCAGAATTGGAAATTGGTGTCGAACTTAGGAGAATGACGCCGCGAGTTCCATCCCCTTTTTCGATAGATATTTCTTCTTGGAAAATTACTTCTCCGTTATTGAGAGAACGTGCCAGAGGTAAATCCCTAGAAATGTAAGGGGTTCCACCCGAATGTAAAGAGTACCATTGAGAGTATTCTTCAACATTTTGTGAGGAAAATAAGGGATGACCAAATATTTTTTCTAGCTGTTGATTTCCCAGAATTAATTTGCCAGAAGGTGCTTCGGCAATTACTACGCCAGCAGGCATTTGTTGGAGAACTGCAGAGAGTAGCGATCGCTCTTTTTCGATCTGCTTTAACATTTCCATTTTTTCTAATTCTGCCTGCTTTCTTTCCGTAATATCTCTCAGAGATAATAGATAGGCTTTTTCACCCTCCCAAAAAAGTTCTACCATTCGCAGTTCCGCAGTAATAGTTTCTCCGGTTTTTCGCCTAATTTCTATTTCTGTGGTTCCCCGATTTAGAGTTGACAGCCATAAAGTTGTATTGAGAAAATATTCTTGCTTGCGACCGAAAATAGATGCGGCTGCCGGGTTTACAAAACGGACTTTTCCATCTTTATCTACCACGATAGAACCATCAAGATTGCTGTTAATAATAGTCTGGAGTCGCTCTTCGCTTTCTCGCAAAGCATCCTCAGTTTGTTTCCGTCCGATCGCCAAACCCAATTGATTTGTCACCGAGATTACTAGCTTCACTAATTTTTCATCTTGAGGACGAGATTTACTGGCAAAAAATACCAAAACAGCTAGGGGGCGATCGTCGGCTATAACCGGCACTCCCAAAGCAGTTTTAATACCAAATTCAACCACTTTTTCCAAAGTAAGATAAATATCTTGAGGTTGGAGAGAAACATCTTCGATCCACTCCGCTTTTTTGGAGGTAAAAACTCGCCCGGCAATGCCAATATTGTCTTTTACAGTAATAGCACGATTTTTTTCTCTTAACTTATGCCAATTAAAAATTTTGCAAGAGCAGGCATTTCTCAGTTTTAATACTCCTTCTTCCATAACAGGAATCCATACTTCGGCAAAATTCCACTTAGCAATTTCGCAGATTTTGCAGATGACAAATTCCAGGGCAGAATCCAAATTTGGCGCTTCGCTAATTGCTTGGGTGATGCTTTGTAAGAGTCGAATTTGTTCTTGAGATTCGTGGCGATCGCTGATATCTAAACTCGTTCCTACTACGCGAACTGCATTACCTCCTTCATCATAAAAAATTTGACATTTTGACTCCAACCAACGAATATTTCCATCGGGTAAGACAATGCGGTATTCGATACAGTCATATTCTTGTTCGTGGAGGATGGCATTTTTCCGAGAAATATCTACAAATTCCCGGTCGTCTGGATGAACCTTGTTGAGAAAATCTTCATATTTTTCCAAGCTACCTTTTTCCAAACCAAATAGGGTTTCTCCATCAGCAAACCAAATGCATCTATCGGCGATAATATTCCAATCCCAGATACCTATTTTAGTAGCATTTAAGGCTAAATTTAACATGGATTGACTTTCTAAAAGTGCCGCTTCTGCCTGTTGGCGTTCTTTAATTTCTGCCCTTAGGGATGCCGTGCGTTGTTCGACTATAATTCCTAATTTGTCGTGGGCGCGACGTAAGGCTTTTTCTGCTTGTTTGCGTTCCGTAATATCTGTAGCAATGCCGCAGATTGCATAAGGGTTATTGTGGCGATCGCATAAAGGAAATTTGACCGTAATATATGTATGAAGTCCGTCCGCTTGAGGAACGACTTCTTCTAAAGTTAAAGCACTATTTTGTTCTAAAACTTGACGGTCGTTTTTTTGCAGTATTTCTGCTATTTCTGCAGAGAAAATCTCCCTGTCATTTTTGCCCTTAATCTCTTCTTGACTAATTTTAAATAATGCCTGATATTGGCGATTAATTAATAAGTGGCGACCTCGAAGATCTTTAACAAAAATTACTGCTGTAGAGTTATCTAAAATTGCCTGTAACATAGTTTGGCTTTCTGCCAGTGCCGCTTCTGCCTGACAGCGCTCCGTAATATCTCTACCTTGGGCAATTAATAAGATAGGTTTTCCCTTTTCGTTAGTTACGCTGCGGAGATAAAAATCAAGAGTTTTCACTGAATTTTTGGCAGTAAAAATATCCACCTCGTAACGAATATATTCTCCAGAAGCTGTCTTAGCGATCGCTTCTTTTAACTGTTGTTGAGTCCCACTTAGCAATGCATCTTTTTCTAACACTTTCCTATCTGCATTCCACCAAGGCAACTGCCAAAAAGGACGAGTTACAACATCCAAAAAATCAAATTCTACTAAATCCAAAGCCACCCGATTAACATTAAGCAAAGTGCCATCTGGTTCCATCAACCAAAGCAGTTGAAAAGTTTGCTCAAAAATAGCCCGAAAAGGTCTTTGACTCCACCGGATTAATTCAGTTTCTATTCCCTTAATAACCGTAACATCTTTTGCCATTGAGATGACTATTTTTCTACCATCTGGAAGCTTGCCCAAGGTTGCAGAACTCAAATCCCACAAACGTTTTTCCCCGGTTTTAGTAGCGACAATAAAATCTCCATGCTCTCTAGAACCATCGATATTAAATAGTTGGTTAAAAGCCGCTCTAATCATTTCTAAATCTTCGTTAAAAGCAACCCGAATCCAGTCGTTAATTGTCGGAATTTCCGCAGCAGTATAACCGCTTAATTCGGTCCAAATTTTATTAATTTCCAGCACTTCCCCATCTTCGGCATAAATCATCATCGGAAAGGGAGCGTTAAAAAAACAACTGCGGAATTTTTCTTCCTCATTTATCTCCGGTTTATAATCGTTAAAAAAAGCTTGTAGTTCGGGGATAGCAGCCAGTTTTAAAAGGAGATTTTTGCCGTCTCGATAAATTTCTGGATGAGACTCTATCCATTGGTTGCATAATTGGATGTAATTCAGAAAAGCAATTAAATGATTGTAATTTACATCGCCTAAAACCTTACGCAAAATGGGCAGCAATTTTTGATAATTGTTGATTTTTAAAAATAACGAAACTGCAGCTTTAAATAAACTAGCTTCTTCAAAATAACTGGAAGCTTTCTTTGCTAGTTTCGAGGCGATTTTCTCTCCATTTTGAGGTTCTGGCATAGTTAATAATTCTAAGATTTCCCCAGGTTCTATGCTAGAATCTAGTAATGCCAAACAGCGTTCTATTTGAGAAGAGACAATTCCAGAGTATTTGGATAAATAAGCCCAAAGCTTTTGTTTAAACTGAGAAGGTAGAGGGTTATTAATATCCGCAAATTTAGTCTGCTGCCAGAGATTATCTAATACTGTTGGTGTCGGTATGGCAGGTTCAAAAAAAGCCGGGAAAAACCCATATTCTTCTACAATTTCTGCTTGGATTTCTGCGAGAGTTCTCATAGTCATAATTTTGGTGGCGATCGCCTAGAGAAAATAAACAATTTCAAAAGTGCATCCCCAATCTAAAAATCTTTGAAGTGGAGAGAAAGGAATAACAGTAAGCTATTATTAAAAAGAGAAAGAAAAACAAAGCCGATGCTAGAGACGATCGAATATTTTAATCGACTATTTCATAGATTAGGTGAAAGGATAGGGAAAGCTAAGGGCAAGCTTTCCTCCCCCAGTAAATCCCCTCGCCCTTATGGAACTTATTTTACTCGTCCTTATCTGCCCGTTTTTTTAACCTTTATATTTGGCCTCGGATTATCTTTAGCTGCTTATGGCATGGCCTACCGCTGGGAAAAGGCCAAGGCTAGGGTTATTTTAGAACAAAGAGGCGACAATTTGGCGATCGCCCTCCAGAACAAAATCGACAATTACATCCAAGTCACCGAAGCTTTAGCTGCTTTTTATAACGCCTCCGACGAAGTTACTCGCCAAGAATTTGCGGACTTTTCCCAAACTTTTTTTCAGAATTATCCCGGCATTACTGGCATCGCCTGGGCAAAATTGGTTTTAAATTCGGAAAGAAGCGCTTACGAGGAAATGCTAAAAACTGAAGGTTTTCCTAACTGGCGCATTTATTATCTTGACTCTTCAAAACTGAAAATTATAGCTCCATTCCGCGACGAATATCTACCAATTACCTACGGAGTGCCAGATGAAATTCACAAAAATATCATTGGCTACGATTTATTTTTCTACGGTTTTATTGAAGATAAAATCTTAGAAAAAGCACGAAGTTCTCGGAAGATGCTTGCGGGTTATAAAATAGCTTCGCTCCCTGAGAGTCAAACTGCTTTGGTTTTATTTCAGGCTATTTATCGTCAAAATACATCTGTTCAACCCGATTCTGACTCCTTTTTAGGAACTATTTACATTGTCTGCAAAATTTCTGAGATAGTTCGAGAATCTTTAGCGGCGTTCGAACTCGAAAATCTCGATTTTTATTTGTTGGATGAATCTGCCGATATTGAAGAAAATTTTTTGGTATTTTATGACTCTACCATCGGTAAAATAAGAGCAGATTTTTCCGAGGAAAAATTACTTTTAAATCGAGATGAATGGGAGTTATGTAAGGAGGATAATTTTTGCAAGCGATCGCTAAAAGTAGCAAACCGTCAATGGTCGATTTTGCTTTCGCCAACAGAGCAGTTTGAGGATAAAACTTTTTATTCGGAAATCGTTATAGCTGTAGGTTTGCTGTTAACTGCACTTCTGACAATTTATCTGGCAATGTCGATTCGCTACACTTTGAAATTAGAGAAAGCCATGGAGGAGTTGAAGTCAACTCAAGCTCGATTAATACAGGCAGAAAAAATGTCTAGTCTCGGAGAATTGGTAGCAGGTGTCGCCCATGAAATCAATAATCCAGTGAATTTTATTTATGGTAATATCAATCCCGCTACAGATTACAGTCAAAGTTTATTAAAACTCCTGGAATTATATCAAGAAGAATCTCCAAATACTTCGGACAAAATACAAGATTTTGCGGCTGAAATTGACCTTGATTTTATTAAAGAAGATTTACCAAAAACCATCGAATCTATGAAAATGGGAGCGGATAGAATCCAGAAAATCGTGCTGTCTCTGCGTAATTTTTCTCGTTTGGATGAAGGTAAAATCAAGTTGGTTAATCTCCATGAGGTTATTAACAGTACCCTGACTCTTGTACGGGGTCGTTTGACAGCAAATGTCGGAAAACCAGCAATAAAAATAATTACCAATTATGACGATTTACCCCTAGTGGAATGTTGCATCGGACAGCTAAATCAAGCGTTTATGAATCTGCTCGCCAATGCTCTTGATGCTTTGGAGGAATTAAAAGAGGAACGGGATTTTATTCCTACTATCGAGATTAGCACGAAAGCTAAGACAGCTAACAATCAAATTATTATTAAAATTAAGGATAACGGCCCGGGAATTTCTGAAGAAATACTAGATGATATTTTTAATCCCTTTTTTACTACTAAACCACCGGGAAAAGGAACCGGTTTGGGGCTTTCTATTGCTTATTCTATTATTGTGGATCGACATGGTGGCGAATTAAAATGCTCTTCTAAAATAGGGAAAGGTACTGAATTTATAATTACAATTCCGAGCAAGCAAAAATGACTTGGATGCAGGTCAATTTTGAAGGGAACCTACAATTTAACGATTTTTGCTAATTGCTAATTGCTAATCGCTAATGGTTGACAATTAGCAATTGACAATTAGCAATTAGCAACTGACAATTAAAACTTGCTCAAAACATCTTGCACTGCTTGAGGAAGGCGGCGCATAATCTTGCCTTTCTCGCGATCGACTGCCACTAAAGTCACCCTAGCAGTAACATAAAGCTCGGTTCCATCAAGAGATTGAATTTGATAATCCCAATCTAACTTGATGCCTTCCGTATCTGCCAGTCTGGTCCTTACTACCACCGTCATGCCCATTTTTACCGCTCGGTGGTAGCGGGTGGAAAGTTCGACTACTGGTAACTCGCAACCGAGAGCTACCAGCTCCGCATATTCAATGCCCAGAGAACGCAAACTCTCTACCCGGGCCTCCTCCATCCAAGCGATATAAGTCCCGTGCCAGACTGCCCCGCTATAGTCTGTATGGTGGGGATGGACTTTGACGATGTATTCAAACCAGCGATCGGCAACTTTGGCCGAGTGTTTTTCAATGGCGTTGGTGGGTAGTTGAGGTTGGGGTTTTTCTGTTGAAGACATTTCACAATTCTTTTTACAACTTTACACTTCTTAAAAAAATAGTATCTTAACCAGGTTTATGCTAGATTTTAGGGTTTATTACTTAGAGAACCGGTCAAGAAACCCGGTTTTTTGGAAAAACCGGGTTTCTAAGGAGTCGCGCCAAAATAAACTACCAGATGAAGGAAAATCGTAGGTCGGGCCGAAGTGAAACGCAACCCAACAAGTCGGTACCTTATTACTACGCAAGTCCTAAGATGCCCAAAAACCAAGTTTTCGCGCCGATTACTTGACTGGCTCTCTAGCACCTCGCAAACAAATTACAACTCAAAAACACCATGATAAGAAAAGTTTTAGTAGCCGTAGCCGGTCGGGGACTGTGCGAACAAATGCTTAATATGTTGCTGGACATCCCTTCCTTCAGACCGGAGTTAGTAACAGTCCTCCACGTCGTACCGTCGCAAATCTCTGCTGCAGATATGTCCGCCAAGCTCGAAGAAGGGGGCAAAATTCTGGCAGAAGCAGTCCAGTCTTTAAACCTAGATGCCAATAAAGTCAATCCTCGCCTCAAACAAGGGGATCCCAAAACCATAGTTTGCGAAGTGGCCGACGAAGAAGATTCGGACCTGATTATTATGGGGTCGCGAGCTATGGGACGGCTGCAAGCTATTTTAGAAAATTCCGTGAGTCAATATGTTTTCCAACTGACATCTCGGCCGATGCTCTTGGTCAAGGATGATGTTTATGTGAAAAAGGTCCGGCGAGTTATGGTGGCTCTGAATAACTCTCCAGAAGCGATGCAGTGTCTCAAACTGGCACTTTCTTTTGTTAAGGAGATCCAGGGTTCTCAGTTAATTCTCGCCCACGTTAAAAAAGATGCGACGGGAAAAGCTGGGGAAGATTTAACTCCTGCGGAAGCGGAAAAAGATCCCGTCTTGGCCCCTGCGGTGGCAGAGGCGAAAAAAATGGGGGTTAAGTATCGCTGCGTCAGCGCCAGGGGCAAGGCCGGGCCGGAAATTTGCCGGATAGCTGACGAGGTAAATGCTGATTTGTTGATGATGGGTTCTCCCGATCGCCGTCCTTCTATCGCTAAGACTATCGTCGATTTAGATAAGCTTTTGGGCAATTCTTTATCGGACTATGTACGAGTCTATGCCGATTGTCCGGTATTGTTAACTCGCAACGTTAATATTTAGTTTTTGGGAATGGGGAATGGGGAATGGGGAATGGCTAATTGCTAATGGCTAATTGCTAATGGCTAATTGCTAATGGCTAATTGCTAATGGCTAATTGGGTTCTTTCCCACAAAAAAGCGCCGGAACTAATGAGTTTCTGGCGCTTTTTTTTGAACTCCAAAGAAATAGCAAAAGGCTATGGGGTGTCACTCCCACTTAATTGACAATTAACAATTGACAATTAACAATTGACATTTCTATTGGTTTTGACCGCGACTTGCGGTTTGGATGTAAAGAATCAGTAGAAAAACGGATGGCACTAAGACAAATAACAGGGTTGCGACGAACCCTAAATCGTTAACTTCCATGATTTTTCCCCAAGTTGAATAAAGCTATTTACGACTAAGGATATCATCTAACTACATTTTTTTCCTCTGCCTCCCTTGTCTCCCTTGTCCTCCTTGTCCCCCCTGTCTTCCTTGTCTTCCATTTGGGGGCTCCCTATTTGCTCTTTGGTTTTGTTTTCACCGTCACTTGGCCGCTAACCAGGGTTTGACAAGCTAATCTATAGGTTGGGGGCCTTTTTTTCAACTTTTGTTCTTCGACTTTAGTCCTGGGGGACAAATTTTCCATGCCTTCGACAATTTCGACGATGCAAGTCCCGCATTGTCCGTAGCCGCCGCAATTCATCATTTTGCCAGTGAAAGTGTAGAGGTCAATGCCATTTTCCAAAGCCTTCATTCTTAAATTGGCTTCATCGGCAGCGATCGCTTCTTTGTTTTCGTTTTCAAATTTGATATTGGCCATTGAGATTACCCCAGAAAACTCTACATTAACCTTTGTAACAAAATGTTAACTAATATTTCAAGATTAAGGGACTTGCAATTTAATAAGATAAGTACCTGCGCAAAATTAATTACTTATGGAACAGGCAGTAGCCGCGTTCTACGGGGGAATAAGAAATAATTTTATGGGGAGCATCCCATATTTGTAATTTTTACCCCTCGATAATTTCATACTCTTACTCT
>CAZUCT010000187.1:0-10325 GCA_964619285.1 uncultured bacterium
GAACTACGACTAAAGTCGTTACTACGAACTACGACTAAAGTCGTTACTACGAACCCTTTACCACAAAACCTAAATTTTGTCAAATAATAAGGAGAAATAAAATTATAAGTCACCGCTCGCAAAATTGTCAAGAAATGTAAAGAAAAATTTAAAAGAATTTATAGAATTGTATCGGATTGAGGATTGAAGCGCTTTTGGGACCGATTTTATGGTAAAAATACTCAAAGTAAATACCTACCGATTCCTTGAGGAGCAACGCGGAATGTTCACATCTGTAAATCCTACTATTCGTCACATCGCCCCAGAAAACCTGGGAGACAGAGACCTATTAAAAATCGTTTATATCGTCCTTGAGGCCCAATACCAAAGCGCCCTCTCCGCAGCAGTTCGTTCCATCAACGAAAAAAACCCCAACCTGGCCATCGAAATTAGCGGCTATTTAATCGAAGAGCTGCGCAACCCGGAAAACTACGAACAATTCAAACGAGAAGTCTCGGAGGCCAACGTCTTCATCGCCTCCCTAATCTTTATCGAAGACTTGGCAGAAAAAGTCGTTGCCGCCGTCGCGCCCCATCGCGATCGCCTCGACGTAGCAGTAGTCTTCCCCTCGATGCCGGAAGTAATGCGCCTCAACAAAATGGGCAGTTTCTCGATGGCCCAACTAGGACAGAGCAAAAGCGCGATCGCTCAATTCATGCGCAAGCGTAAAGAAAAATCTGGGTCGTCATTCCAAGACGGAATGCTCAAAATGCTCCAAACCCTGCCGAAAATCCTCAAATATATGCCGATGGATAAAGCGCAGGATGCCCGCAATTTTATGCTTAGTTTCCAATACTGGTTGGGAGGTTCCCCAGACAACCTGGAAAACTTCCTCCTCATGCTAGCAGATAAGTACGTTTTTAAAGATAAAAAAGACAAAAAAAGCGGTTGGCAATACCGGGAGCCCGTAGTTTATCCCGACATGGGCATCTGGCATCCCCTCGCGCCCAAAATGTTTGAAGATAGCGCCGAATATCTCAAGTGGTACAACCACCGAACGGATATTAGCGATGACATTAAAGATCCTCTCGCTCCCTGCGTCGGTTTGGTCTTGCAGCGGACTCACCTAGTTACGGGAGACGATGCCCACTACGTCGCGATGGTGCAGGAGTTAGAAGCACTCGGTGCCCGCGTCATCCCCGTATTCGCCGGCGGGTTAGACTTCTCCAAACCGGTAGATGTCTATTTCTGGGATAGCAGCATTAAAGGAGTTGCCCCGGTACAAATAGTAGATACGGTGGTGTCTTTAACTGGTTTTGCTCTGGTGGGAGGACCGGCAAGGCAAGACCATCCAAAAGCAATTGATTCGTTGAAAAGGTTAAACCGACCCTATATGGTCGCGTTGCCGTTGGTGTTCCAAACGACGGAGGAATGGGAAGATAGCGAGTTGGGACTCCATCCGATCCAAGTGGCGCTGCAAATAGCTATTCCCGAACTGGATGGGGCGATCGAACCTATTATTATGTCGGGGCGGGATGGTGCAACTGGAAAAGCGATCGCTCTCCAAGACCGCATCGAGGCAGTGGCACAACGGGCTCTCAAATGGGCGACCATGCGCCGCAAACCGAAACTCGACAAAAAAATCGCCATCACCATTTTTAGCTTCCCCCCAGACAAAGGCAACATCGGCACCGCCGCCTATTTAGACGTCTTCGGTTCCATCTACGAAGTAATGAAAGCGCTAAAAGGCAACGGTTACGACCTCGAAGACTTGCCCGAGTCGGCGGCAGACTTGATGCAACAAGTCATCCACGATGCCACGGCCCAATACAAGAGCCCGGAACTGAATATCGCCTACCGGATGCCAGTGGCGGAGTATGAAAATCTAACTCCCTATTCGGAACGCCTCCACGAAAACTGGGGTCCGCCTCCGGGAACGTTGAATACTGACGGCGAAAATATGCTGGTTTACGGCAAACAGTTCGGCAATGTCTTTATCGGCGTACAACCGACCTTCGGTTATGAGGGCGACCCCATGCGGTTGTTGTTCTCCCGTTCGGCAAGTCCCCACCACGGGTTCGCCGCTTACTATACCTATTTGGAGAAAATCTGGAAGGCAGATGCGGTTCTCCACTTCGGCACCCACGGTTCCCTGGAATTTATGCCGGGCAAACAAATTGGAATGTCTGGGGACTGTTACCCGGACAACCTCATCGGCAATATTCCCAATCTCTATTATTATGCGGCGAACAACCCCAGCGAAGCGACTATCGCCAAACGCCGCAGTTATGCTTCGACCATTTCCTATTTAACTCCACCGGCGGAAAATGCGGGATTATATAAAGGGTTAAAGGAATTGAGCGAGTTAATCGCTTCCTACCAAACTCTCAAAGAGACCGGACGCGGCGTTCCCATCGCTAATACGATAATGGATAAGTGCCGTTTGGTGAATTTAGAAGAAGATGTAGATTTGCCCGATAAGGATGCTAAAGATTTGACCGGCGAAGAACGGGATAATTTAGTGGGGCGGGTGTATCGGAAGTTGATGGAAGTCGAGTCGCGACTGCTGCCTTGCGGGTTGCACGTTATTGGCAAACCACCGACGGCGGAGGAGGCGATCGCCACTTTAGTCAACATCGCAGAGTTAGACCGAGAAGAGGAAGGCATCGTCGGTTTGCCCCGCATCATCGCCAAAAGCATCGGTCGCGACTTGGAAGAGATTTATCAAAACAACAACAAAGGCATCCTCGAAGATGTGGAACTGTTGCAAAAGATAACCCAAGCAACTCGGGATGCGATCGCCGCTTTGGTGAAGGAACAAACCGACGCCGAAGGACGAGTCAGCAAAGTCTCCAACTTGAACTTCTTTAACATGGGCAAGAAAACTCCTTGGATAGCTGCCCTGGAGGAAGCAGGTTATCCCAAAGTCGACCCAGAAACGATTAAACCCTTATTCGAGTATCTGGAATTTTGCCTGCAACAGATTTGCGCCGACAACGAGTTGGGTTCCTTATTGCGGGCGTTAGAAGGAGAGTATATCTTACCCGGTCCTGGTGGCGACCCCATCCGCAACCCAGATGTCTTGCCAACGGGCAAAAATATGCACGCTTTGGATCCGCAGTCTATCCCCACCGCCGCCGCAGTGAAGTCGGCGAAGGTGGTAGTGGAACGACTGTTAGCGCGGCAAGCGTTGGATAACGGCGGTCAGTATCCCGAAACCATTGCCATAGTTTTATGGGGCACCGACAATATCAAAACTTATGGGGAATCTCTCGCCCAGGTAATGTGGATGGTGGGAGTCAAACCGGTTCCCGATGCGTTGGGGCGGGTGAACAAGTTGGAATTGATACCGTTGGAAGAGTTAGGCCGTCCCCGCATCGATACAGTGATTAACTGTTCTGGAGTGTTCCGGGATTTGTTTATCAACCAGATGAACTTGTTGGATAAAGCAATTAAAATGGCGGCAGAGGCGAACGAACCCCCAGAGATGAACTTCGTGCGCAAACACGCGATGAAGCAGGCAGAGGAAATGGGGATTAATTTGCGTCAGGCAGCGACGCGGGTATTTTCCAACGCTTCGGGTTCCTATTCTTCTAATGTTAATTTGGCGGTGGAGAATAGTACCTGGGAGGAAGAGTCGGAGTTACAGGAGATGTATTTGAAGCGCAAGTCGTTTGCGTTCAATTCCGATAACCCGGGAATGATGGAAGATAACCGCCAGGTATTCGAGTCGGCGTTGAAGACTGCGGATGCAACTTTCCAGAATTTAGATTCTTCGGAAATCAGTTTAACGGATGTGAGTCATTATTTCGATTCGGATCCCACTAAGATTGTAGAGAAGTTGCGCGGCGACGGCAAGAAACCGGCATCGTATATTGCGGATACTACTACTGCCAACGCCCAAGTGCGGACGTTATCGGAGACGGTACGTTTGGATGCGCGGACGAAGTTATTAAATCCCAAGTGGTATGAGGGGATGCTGTCTCACGGTTATGAGGGAGTTCGGGAGTTATCGAAGCGTTTGGTTAATACGATGGGATGGAGTGCCACTGCCGGCGCGGTGGATAATTGGGTTTATGAGGAGACGAATGAGACGTTTGTTAAGGATGAGGAGATGTGCAAGCGGTTGATGAATTTGAATCCCAATTCGTTCCGCAAGATTGTTACGACGTTGTTGGAGGTTAACGGTCGCGGTTACTGGGAGACTTCTGAGAGCAATCTTGACCGGTTGCGTCAGTTGTATCAGGAGGTGGAAGATAGGATAGAGGGTGTTGAGTAGGAGATAGGTTAGGAAACCCGGTTTTTTCCCAAAAACCGGGTTTCTGGGAAGTTAAGTTATAATGGTGGGGCGGGCGATTGGTCCGCCCTTTTTTTGATGCTTGGGGGGGCGATCGGGTTAGTGAATTGGTTGGCTTCGATGGATATGAATTAGCTGAAACTTCGCTTTTCCATTAAGCGTAACTCAAGAGACTCCGCTACTTTTCTTAGTTCTGCATTAACTTTTAGATCCTCATCAGACTTACGCTTTTCCATTTCCTTCACTGTATTTTTTAGTAAATCTACCGCTCGTTGTAATCCTTCATCGGGGAAATTGTTTTGATTTTCATAGATTACTTGTATTGCTCCTAGCCTGATTTTGACAAATCCTTTAGCATCCTTAATTTTAACTAGCAGGTCATTTAAATCCTGAGAACCAAGACCACGTTTTTCTTTTAAAATCATTTTTTTGTAGTAGTACCAAATTGATACAATTGCAACCCCCATAATTGCAGCGTAGATAGCAAACCATTTGATAGTAGATATCAAAAGGGATTTTTCGGCACTATTGAGATAGTATTTGAGTCTATCCTGGGTATTTGTAACTGATAATCGAGTTTCTCCTAGCCTCTGAAATATTGACTTTTGAAGCGACTTATAACTATTAAGTTCATTCTGTATTTCTTTTTTCAAAAAGTTAAGTTCATTAACCCTGAAAGAATAGACAATTTTTAGTTTGCTTTCAGCCGTAGGTTTCTGATTTAATGCTCCTTGAGTAAACCTTGGAGCTTTCAGAAGATTTTCACCATCAAGATATAAGTCATAAAGAACTGTAGTTCTCCTCTGTATCTCATCAGATGCTTTCCTTAAATCATCAGCTAAAACCTTAGTATCTTCTTTAGCTTGAGAAACCTCATCAGTTAAATTATTTATGCGAGATAAGTTCTTTTCTGCATGATTAACAATTTCCTTAGTCAAATTTGGTGTTTTTTCATATTCACTAATCTGGCGTTTAAGATTTTCGGATTCTGCCTCTAGAGCTTCAACCCTACGAAGGAGTTCTTTTTTTCCTTCTGGGATATTTATTCGTAAAACAGGGCCTAGATTAGAAATTATATTACGAGCAGAATCTAGTTCATAATTCACATCAGCTATCCATTTATCAAGCTCTTCCTTAGTAATGGTTCTAGTATCTACAACCTTTTTTTGTGCAGCGAGCCAATGATTCCAGGATACAAGGAATCTGTTGGCATCTAACACATTTTCTTCAATCTTTCTTAAATCATTGCTAAATAGCTGAAAGCTATCTGAATTGTAATTTGTAGATTCCTTTAGCTGTAAAGAAGTATCTCTTAGCTTCTTGCAATACTCATTCTTTTTAGCTGAATGTATTTCTTCATCAATGTCAGGACTATTATTTGCCGAACTGCATATGTTTTTTAGATCGGATATTAAGCTATCAACTTCTTCACCAAGAGAGCTAATACTCCCTTTTATTTCCTCTAACTTCGTTTCTGTTTCATTTACATATTTCTCCTCAGACTTAACTTGGTTCTTAAATCTCCAATAGATGCGATCGATTCTATCAACTTTTTCTTGACTAGCTCTACCAGGAAATGGCTGTGTGTAAAACTCTTCATATTTTTTTGAGTTTCTCACTTGATTTGATTGAGTTAATTCTTCTGTCAATGAAAGATTTAAAGGTTCTATCTTTTCTGAAACAGTTTGATTTAATTTAGTTTGCAATTGCACAACTTTTTTTTCTACTAATTCAAGCTCCGAGAAGCCTAACTCTGGAGGTTGATAAAATTTGCTGGCAGCAACTAGGCAAAACACTAATAATATTATTACAATTGGATTTTTAAAACAAAACTTAGCAACAAAATACTGCCATCCAACCACAATCGATCTTGCAATAGCTATCCCAGATCTAAAATAAGCAAATATTGAATAGGGTAAAGCCAAAGTGCAGTACAGAAACAGTAAAACTTTAACAATTTCACCCTCGCTTTCCTCAAAAAGAAAAACTAATAATAAAATATATATTAATAAAACGAAACTACTTAGAGCATAACCCACAACAAAAGGAAATGCTATGCAAAAAAACCAATTCCAAAATGAGTTGTTGGCGAGCGATTTTCGATTAGACATCACCTACTAAACCTCTATAAATTGCTGTTGAAAAACTGTTAAAAACTTTCCAAGATAATTCAAAGCGAAAAGACTTGGTTAACAAGTATCGCAAAAGAATTCTCCAGGTTATAATGTTAAATTGAGTTCTAGAAGCATGGGTAAGAAGAGTAATAGCTGCTGCATCTGCAATACTCGCATCTCTACGCTTCAGAAGCTTTTTAAATAAAGAATTAGGGGGCACAAAATAGCTGCTATAGCCATTTGAAGATAACCTGCTCACGAATCTCAAAACTCTTAAGGGATTGCAGGGATCGTACTCTTTGTGGGATGAGTTAAAATTTTTTTCATCTAGGAGATATTCAACAAAACTATTAATAAATCCCTTCAGAAACTTTTTGTCATCAGCTCTGACAAATAAGAGGCCATTTACAACTGCTGTCGCCAATACATGGTCTTCAGATGCCTGTTTAGGATCTAGTATTTTATGAGGTTCCTCAGAAATAGCAATCGAAATTGCTATGGTTCTGAATAACCAAAAATTAATTTTCCCTTTCTTAAGTATTTCCTTCAAGTCATTTTCGAGAAGATAGCGAGCTGCTAAATAGTCAGCAGCTCTTTGATTAACAAACCTAGAAAAATAACCATCATTAATATTTAACTCTATTAGACCATAGTTGTCTGCCGTATCTATGATACTCGCAATCACAATAAAAAACTCAAACTTATCTTGGCTTTCCAAAAAGAAGGGTGGCCACTCAGTTGAGATATTTAATATTTTTAGTATTTTTATAAAGTTTCTATCACTTGCAACAATTTCGCTTTCTTGAATTTTATTTACGAAAGACTCTTTAAGCTTATATTCATTGAGCCTTCGGGTTGTTTCTGTGTCAAAACCTATTTCTTTTTTTCTCAAATCTTCGTATTTTTTATAAAGTGAATTTAAAATACGGGGATTTGAAATAGTCACACCATAATGAGAAGTGTCCTGACGTTTTAAAGATATCTTCATCAGATAAAAGCTCAAAATAGATAAAACTGCCAACTGAGATTGAAATAAGGGTTCACCAATTTTATGAAAATCAGTCGGCGGATTGGCATTCATGCCTTTTAACATCTCCCGTTTTAATTCTAAATCATGCAAATTTTTAATAGACGGGATGCGATTTTTTACATCTGCAAAATCCGTTGAATATGAAACTTGATAAAGCCATAATGACAAGTAGTATGGATTTCTAAGAAAAGATTCCTGCCCTGCATTAGTTTTTTCAATTTTTTTAACAGTCCTTCTTATTATATTCTGACTTAGAGGATCGTGCGTAAAACTTTTTAATCTCTTGTTTAAAAGTTCTTTCACTTGGGATACATTCATCGGTTTTATTCTTATGTTTGAAACTTTTAGAGTATTAGCATAAGCTTTGTATTCTTCTTCTCTGCAAGATAAAATCCATCTTGTGTTATTGGCATTGTTTTCCATCAAAATCGATAAATATTTAAACAGAATTTTACGTTTACTTTTGTCTAAAAATTCATCCAAAGCATCAATGATGATAACGAAATTAAGAGAAGGCTTTTGTTTCCATAAATAAATAAAATCTTGAATTTCGGTTTTTGATATCTTTCTGTTAATTTGATATACAGACTCAATAAAAGGAAGAATTTTCTTGATTTTTAAACCATGCTCGTTTAAGACTCTTTCAACATCGTTAGCATGAATAAAAATTGGTATAAAATATCCTATTTTTTTTGAAAATTCTTGATTGTAATTAGCAAGTGCTTTATATAAGGTTGTAGATTTTCCACTTCCAGGAGGGCCATAAATGAATACTCTTGAATTGCTTGGAGATAACAAGTATTTGTCAAGATTTTCTATGTTAGTTCGCTCGCTACGGCCTTTCTCCTCATAGGCTTGTTGAGACATCAAACTGTTTGGATTTCCTGGCTCTCCTGATAAGATTACATAATCGCTGTTTAGATTGAATCCCAGTTCAAATTTGATCTCATTGTTTATAGTATTCAAATAATCGTCGATTACTTTTTTTTCTGCTACTGTTAATAAATTCCAGAACGTATTCTTAGTCTTTAAAAACTTTATCAACCAAGATAGTAATAACAGAAAGGTTAAAATAACAAAAGAAAAAAGCAAAAAATAAAAGGCATATTTCAGCAATTTTTCATAACTGGATAAATAATTTGCTGCAATAGCAATAGCAATATTTGTTGCAACTGTAAACGTTATTGCTAACAACAGCTTTTGTTCTCTTTCAGTGATGCTTAACATATCCTTTAGTCAGTAACCGTTTGGGATTTTTAATTTTCAGTTATTCTGGCTTTCTGCTAGAGCAGTCCTAAACTATATTGTAACCTCAGTTCGATGAAAAGCTAAACCTTTGCTGTGGCCTTGAGGCGATGAGGGCGATCGCCTCTAAATCCTGTCAAGTTTTACCTTTAGGCTCGGGGAGATGGCCCATTTCCTTCCTCCCTCCTAGTGGGCCATCTTAGACCGATGAGCGGGCCCATCGCTACGAACTGGGCGATCGCCCAACTTTAATATTAGGAAAGAAAGAGATTATCAAAATAATTCTTATCTCCCCATTGATAAATACTAAAATCCTTAATATCCAAAGACAAAATTCGTCCGGTTTGGCATTCTTCTGCTAAAACAACAAGGGAAGCATCGGCTAAATCCATCGGCACATCCTTATATTTAGTCATTAATTCTCTAATTCTAACAACATGGTTATTTTTAATTTCAAATACTTCAAAGAATCCTTCAGACATAGAACTCATAAAAGCAATTGCCGCTTCAACCCCACGACGGGATTGTAAAAAATAACAAGTTTCTGTTACGACGCACCATGTTGTAATTAGAGGTTCATTGTATTTAGCAAAAGTCTTTTTAACAGCTTCATGCTGGTTATCATTTTTGTTAGCTAAAGCCACCCAAAATCCCGTATCGACAATAATCATTGAGTTTCTCCTATTTCTTTCATCAAAATTGCCTCGCAATTTTCAGCCAAATCTGGCTCCGCCTCAATACAACCAACAAAACCAATCTTGCTAAATTTTTCGAGGTGGTTGCTAGAGTTTTTTAACACTTTTTCGTAATAATCTTCGAGGGCAACTCTTAAAATTTCATCGAGATTTTGCTGAGTTTTTTCTTGAATAAAAGCCAGTTTTTGAGCTTGTTCGGAGTCGATTTTAGTAGCAATTTCCATTTTTCCCCCTTTTTTTACTAGATACAGCAATCCTAAACCATTTATAGCAAATTAATGGCGGCAGAGACAAACGAACCCCCACCAGATGAACTCGCCAGGTATTCGAGTCGGCGTTGAAGACTGCGGATGCAACTTTCCAGAATTTAGATTCTTCGGAAATCAGTTTAACGGATGTGAGTCATTATTTCGATTCGGATCCCACTAAGATTGTAGAGAAGTTGCGCGGCGACGGCAAGAAACCGGCATCGTATATTGCGGATACTACTACTGCCAACGCCCAAGTGCGGACGTTATCGGAGACGGTACGTTTGGATGCGCGGACGAAGTTATTAAATCCCAAGTGGTATGAGGGGATGCTGTCTCACGGTTATGAGGGAGTTCGGGAGTTATCGAAGCGTTTGGTTAATACGATGGGATGGAGTGCCACTGCCGGCGCGGTGGATAATTGGGTTTATGAGGAGACGAATGAGACGTTTGTTAAGGATGAGGAGATGTGCAAGCGGTTGATGAATTTGAATCCCAATTCGTTCCGCAAGATTGTTACGACGTTGTTGGAGGTTAACGGTCGCGGTTACTGGGAGACTTCTGAGAGCAATCTTGACCGGTTGCGTCAGTTGTATCAGGAGGTGGAAGATAGGATAGAGGGTGTTGAGTAGGAGATAGGTTAGGAAACCCGGTTTTTTGAGCGATGTCGGTTTTATTGCCACCAGAAACCCGGTTGGCAAAAAACCGGGTTTCTTA
>CAZUCT010000187.1:10425-14561 GCA_964619285.1 uncultured bacterium
ATCTGTCGCTCGGATGTCGGTTTTATTGCCACCAGAAACCCGGTTGGCAAAAAACCGGGTTTCTTAATCTGTCGCTCGGATGTCGGTTTTATTGCCACCAGAAACCCGGTTGGCAAAAAACTGGGTTTCTTACTCAATACCTTCGCCATTTTCTTGTAGGTCGTGCGGACCTCCGTGGAACCCGACGTATTTGTTGGGTTCCACTTCGTTCCACCCAACCTACGAATGGTATTTTTTTATTTTGGCGAAGGTATTGAGTTAGAAACCGGGTTTCTGGTGCGTCAAAGTGCTAGGATAATTGTTAATTACAAACCAAAGTCCCACCAAAGACAGACAACCATGCCTAATCTATCATTACCCTATCCCGACGATTTACTGATTACTTCGGGCAAATCCCCCCAAGCATTAGAAGCAGAATTAGTCTTTTTGCTGGCAGTGAAGTTGTTTGAATTGCGACGACTGTCTCTTGGGAAAGCAGCAGAATTTTGTTCTATGAATAAACTACAGTTTATGTACGAACTCGGGCGCTTGCAAGTTCCGGTAATCAACCTTGATGAGGACCAAATCGATGACGAATTACGGGACGATTAATCGGGCGATCGTTGCCGATAGCAGTCCGCTTATTTCCTTAGCGATTATCCAACAGCTAGAACTTCTACCTCAGTTTGGATTAGGATTGGTTAGGGTCTGGTGATATTCTAGCATAGTTAGGTTATAATGGTGGGGCGGGCGTTTGGTCCGTCCTTTTTTGATGTTTGGGGGTGGATGGGGGCGATCGGTTTTTGGAATATTGACAATAAGAGCAAGGTTTGATAAAATTGAGCAGTCAATCCCATGGAAATTGTCAATGGAATTAAATAACAAACAACAAAAGGCGCTAGAATCAATTTTTACCGAGCCAACTTTGGCTAATATAAAGTGGAAAGATATTGAAAGTTTATTTATAGCATTAGGAGCTACTATTATTCAAGGTCAAGGTTCGCGGGTTGCGGTTAAATTAAATGATATTAGATCGGTTTTCCACGAACCCCATCCTCAAAAAGAGACAGACAAGGGCGCAGTGAAGTCAGTTAGGCAATTTCTAATTGAAGCAGGAGTAAAACCATGATAACTATTAGAGAACTCCTATTATGAGGAAGTCGGAACCCTTGTTCAACAAGGGCCAAAATTGAAACTTGGGAGAGGTCTATTAATATTTTAGACCTCTCCCAAATAAAACTAAAGTTTTGGTAATATCTTGAAATTATGGAGGTGTCTATTGAGGACATAATCGATTAATAATCGCATTTTGTTATTTATTTTCCATTGACTAAATCCAATTGTAGATACTAAGAATGATAGCCATGATGACATATAAAGGTTACACGGGTTTCGTAGAAAAAGATGATGAAGCTGGAATTTGGTTTGGCAGAGTTATTGGCATTAAAGATGTAATTACTTTCAAAGCGGAAACCATCGAACAATCTCGCAAAGAATTTGAAATTTCAGTTGATGTTTATTTAGATTTTTGCCAACAGTTAGGAGAAGAACCAGAAGCTCCATTTTCAGGAGAAGTTGCTTTTAATACTACTCCTGAAAACTATCATAAAATTTGGTTTGCCGCTCAAAAAACTGGCAAAAGTATTAACGCTTGGATGGATGAAGTTTTGAGCGCTGCGGCTGAAAAAACTATTAGTGCTTAAGGGGGAAAGTGGTATTAATTTTTTTTTCGATATAAGGGCGATCGCTCTTAATCCTAGTTAACCAGAAAAAAAGGAGGTTTTAACAACCGTGTCACTCAATATTCAAGTCAGAATAGAAATCTTTAAAGAGGGGGATTTATATGTAGGAATTTGCCCCGATTTAGACGTTTCCAGTTTCGGAGAAACCGTCGCCGAAGCGAGACATTCAGTGCAAGAAGCTTTAGAAGCTTTTTTCTCGGAATGCGAAGCAATGGGAACTTTAAAAGAAGTTTTAGAAGAAGCGGGATTTGTTTAAGAGGTGGAGATGATTTTACGCTATCAAATTATTATTTACTGGAGTCAAGAAGATAGAGGGTTTATTGCCGAAGTTCCAGAATTACCCGGCTGCGCTGCTGATGGTGAAACTTATCGAGAAGCGCTGGAAAATATAGAAGTAATTATGCAGGACTGGATTGAAACTGCTAAAGAGTTAGGGCGAGAAATTCCCGAACCAAAAGAACGCTTGATGTCTGCATAATTGATTAGCGTTTTGATGAGCGATCGCTCCTATCAAATTAGATAATGAAAATCAACTATTAACCATGAAAATTAATATCGAATTAAACGAAGAATTGGTTAAAGAAGCATTCAGCTTAACCGACTTCCAGACAGAAAAAGAGCTAATCGAATTTGCTTTGCAAGAACTAATCCGCACTCGTCGTAAAAAACGAAATCTTCTGGATTTAAGCGGACAAATTCAATTTGCGGATAATTACGAGCCTAGAAATAATAAAATTGAAAAAATGTCTAATCCTGAGTTATTAGATAAATTGGGGCAGTTATCTCGTTTGGAAAAGTTTAAAATAGTGCAGTTTTTAATAGCTGAGTTGGCAAAAGAAGAAGGACTTGTATTGAATAACGAAGCCGCAGAAATTATCGGCGCAATTCATACTTCTAATTTAGCAGCAGAACAGCTAGTGCAATTACTGGAAAAAAAGGAAGCTAAAAATGCGTAATGCTAGGCGATATTCTTTTGTTCCAAAACGAGACGAATTTGGGGTTATGGCTGATGTTCCATTTCTACCTTTAACCCTGACTTATCGAGATATTTCTGTTGAGGTTATGGGTTTATTGGATACAGGGGCTAGCGTAAATGTTTTGCCTTATAATGTTGGTTTGGAATTAGGAGCAGTTTGGGAAGAGCAAACATTTTCTGTGACTTTAGGGGGTAATTTAGCCACTGCTGAGGCAAGAGGGTTATTAGTTTTGGCAACAGTAGGAGAGTTCGAGGCCGTTGAAGATCGCTTTTGCTTGGACTAGGATGAATAATATTCCTGTTATTTTGGGGCGAACTAATTTTTTTACTGAGTTTGATGTCTGTTTTTATGGGTCGCAATCGGCCTTTGAAGTCTGCCCTAAATTGAGGGATAGTTAAGCGATATATTCATCAATAGTTTGATAGTCTCCTTGCTGGTATGCCCGTCGGGCATCTTCAACTTCAGCTAGTACCACCGGGTCGTTTTCTAATAAGTCTTCGGCATCGGCAATTTCTGCTTCTAGAAGCTGCAAAAGTTGGAGTTTGTCTTCATATTTTAAAGAAGCGATCGCCTCCACCAAAGATGCAAACGGAATCTGCAATTTAACTGTTGTTTGGGTCATGGTCTTCTATTTAGTGGTATGGGAATCTATTATATTGCAAATCTAGGCTGCATCAAACCCGGCAGGGATATTGAAGGTGGTTTGGAGCGTGGCTCGATGCTTGGCGTGTTATAATACCATAAGTTAATTAGAGAATCGGTTAGTGGGATGAGGTCTGGCAAATGATGAATTTTAATGATGTAGTCGAAGCAATCCAGAGTTTTTCTACGGATGAAAAAGAGGAAATTCAACTATTATTGAAACAATACATCCGTGAAGAACGTCGCGACGAGATTTATGATAATTTCAAGTCGGCGCAGGTAGAACAGCAAAAAGGAGAATTGAAGTTTTCCTCTAATATTAACGAACTGAAAGAAATGATGGAGGAATAATTGTGGAAATAAGTTTCAGTTCTTCGTTTAAACGTGCTTTTAAAAAGCGTATTAAAGGGAACACAGATTTAGAAGCTAGGTTTTGGCAAAAATTGGAAAAGTTTACGAACGAGCCATTCGATCCAAGTTTAAAAACGCACAAACTCTCGGGTAAGTTGAAGGAATTTTGGAGTTTTAGCGTAGATTATGATGAGAGGGTTTTGTTTTATTTTACCGAGGATGAAAAGGCTGTATTTGTAGATATTGGCAGCCATGATGAGGTGTATTAATTAGTATCAGTTAATAGTGGCTCCAGGAAACAGGTTTGCCTATATTTATGTTGGGGCTGCTGCCAATTTGGTAAAGGGAACTGGGTGAAGGTCAACTTTGAAGCGAATCTGCAAAGAGCGATCGCCTCCACCAAAGATGCAAACGGAATCTGCAATTTAACTGTTGTTTGGGTCAT
>CAZUCT010000188.1:0-14525 GCA_964619285.1 uncultured bacterium
ATTGGGAATTGGGAATTGGGAATTGGGAATTGGGAATTGGGAATTGGGAATTGGGTGGAGAATTACAAATTAATTTAGGTCCAAGCTATGGGCCCGGACCTAAATTAATTAAATAGAAAAAAAGGTTTTTATTAATGTTTTTTTCAAACATAAAAATGGTTTGGTTGTAGTACATTAGCGGTAAGCCATGCACCTGTGCCACCTTAATCTACCATTTGGAGCCAACCACGACGAACTGCGTGGAGCAGTCGGTTGATGGCCGTGGTATCTTCTTCGCTGAGGTCGTAGTCTAAGAATAAACTCTTAAGCTGCTTGCGATGCTCGGTGGTGAGGAAGCCGGAACGGTAAACTTGAAATACCAGTTCGGCGATGGTGTATTCGGGTAGAAGGGCTTGATAAGTCATAATCTTTGTTTTTAACTCTTTCTTTATATTGTGCTTTATGTAACAAAAGTCAACAGCGATCGAGGGCTGCAACAATAGCGATCGGAATCACAGCAAAACACGATCTAGATCGCAATAACTAATTTTAGGGAAGATTGCGATCGCCTTATGCGATCGCCCTGACTAAGAAACGACAATTAATCGAGAACTTTCAACCAGCCACGGCGAACTGCGTGAATTAGGCGATTGATGGCCGCTTTTTCTTCGTCAGTTATTGTCCCACTTAAAAAGGCAGACATGATTCTCTGGCGATCGCCACGAGTTAGATGACCTGCTCGACAGACTTGGTAAAAGAGTTCGGCTATGGGACTGTTAGAATCTAATGCGTAAGCTTGCATGATGCTTTTCCTGAATTTCAACAATTCTAGTGTCTCTTCTTTTTCGGTTTAATTCAGTGATTTCACTCCCCCAGAAAATGCGATCGTTTCGGATAAAATCTGTGACGAGTAGCTTTACCTATTGGTGATTTAGATCGCTCTTTGGCTCAAAACCTCTGGTTTTCGAGGCTTAAGTCGAGTTGGCCAGAGGTTTTTCTCTTAATTCTATCCTCAGACAGTGGATAAAGCAACAGTTTTTTAGTAGAAGCTTGGGTTCTGAATCGCGGGTAAAATACTTAGGGGGGTTAAACCATACAAATAAACTAAACTTAAGAATTTAATAAGCTATTTCAATGGAAGACTGGGAACGGGGAAAGTAAAGAAAGCGATCGCTCTGAAAAGATTTGCTTTATAATCGACTCAATAACTACAGATAAAATAGTCAAGAACAAATTAGTAATAGTTGGGAGTAAAGATGCCAAAAGCAATTAGGAGGGAAAAAAAAGAACTGTTGGGAAGGAAACGAGGAGCGATCGCGGCTTTTTTTTTAATCGCAATTGCGAGTATTAACGGATGCGCGATCGCCAATAAAGCGGAAACAATTAACCGAGAAAAAAAAGCAGAAACAGAAAACTTTAATATCTTTGCCAGAGAATTAAAATCAAGTCAACAACCGGAGTCTGCTTTAGAAAAAAACTTCCAAAAACGCAGTTTAGCGATACGGGAAAAGTTAGCGGCTAAAGACTTAGAGGAACTCGATGCCTGGTGGAGGCGGATAAATTTAGGAGACCCTCATAAATATTTACTACCAGTAATTATGGCAAGATTGAGCTTGCAAAACGAAGCGGCGGGTAAAAATTACGACCCTCAAAATTCTTGGGAAGTTCTCCTGAAAATGGATGAGGATAAACGGGATATTTATCATTTTCGGAGCTATCTAGATACCCGTATTTTCTTTATGTTTAGAGATACGATGCCAGCAGCAGTGGGGAGGTCTTATCGGAGTCAGTTGGAGTCGCCGCGAGTCTTGCAATGGACGGAGGGAGGCACGGAAAATCATAAGTTTATGCACCGGGCGTCGGGTTTGGCGTTGATGGACGGCAGCGGGTGGCCGGTGGGAGACCCTTCCAGCGAGGCGACTAACGAGGCTTGGTTGCGTTCTGAATTAGATAAGTTCCTTACTATCGGACAGGGGGAGTTTCATTCTTCAATATATTACGGATACAGTATCGGAGGTTTGTTAAATTTATACGATTTTGCGCGGAATCCCGAGTTGAAGCAACTTGCTAAGGGTTTCCTCGACTGGTACGCTACTAATATGGCTTTGCGGTTGAGTTGGGGAACGGCGGGGGGTGCGGAAAGTCGGGGGTTCGATCGCAACACTTGGGATAGCGGTTTGACGGCGGTGGCGTGGATGTGGTGGGGCGACGGCAGTGGGGGCGACGGTTTGGCGGCGGTGGAAGGGATGGACGATAAGCACGCTTGGTTGGCGCTGCCGGCAGCTTTGAGCGGCTATCGTCCGCCGGCTCACTTGAGAATGCTTGCTCGCAAACAGATACCTCTACCTTGGGAAATGCGGGCGAGCCATCCGGCATATTACAGTTACGATAAAAGCAACCGTCTCTGGGAAACTTTCTATGTGACGGAAGATTACAGTTTGGGAACTTTATTAGAACCGGCGCGAGTTTATCAGGTTGAAGGAACGATTCGGGCTCAATATGCTACTTATAAATTAGTGGTGCGCGGCGCTGAAGGGAACGATAATGCGGCTGTAAGTTTGGGGGGCACTTATCATACAGATTTGGCGACGGGACGAACTCCGGGAGACCAATACTTGCAGAAGCGGGGGGCGGTTATTTACCAATCGATTTTGAACCAGAAGGACTTGGAGGCGGGGGTGCCGGCGCGATCGCATTTAGTAATTCCTGCGGGGTATGGGGAACCGTTGCGCTATCGGGATTGGTATATTTGGCGGATAGAAAATGTCTGGTTGTGCGCTCGGGCTTGGGCGGATGAGGTAGTATGGGAGAAGGTGGAAAATCCTACCTATCATGTGATAACAGATAGGGATTTAGAGTTTGATGCTTTGGCAGCGAAGGGTACCCAGACGGCGTGGGTGACGGACGTGGCGCGGGTGGCGGAGTATCCGACTTTTGAGAGTTTGACGGCGGCGTTGGAGGAGACTGCGGTTGACGATCGCTCTTGGGAAAGGGAGGGGCGTTTGGGTTATCGGGGTTTGGGGGGCGATCGCTTGGAGATGACTTATCGGCGGGATGGTTCCATTGGGGAGGGGGTTATTAACGGCGAGAAGCGGGTTTTGGAGAAATGGCCGGTGTTGGAGAGTCCTTATGTACGCCAAGATGTGTATAGCGGTTTGTTGGAAGTGGAGGTGCCTTCTTTCGAGAAGTGGCGGTTGCGAGGTACGTTGATGGGGCCGGTGTGGGAGTAGGAGGCAAGAGGCAAAAGGCAAAAGGCAAGAGTCGCTTTCTTGTAGGTTGTGCGGACCTTCGTGGAACCCAACTTTTGATGTTGGGTTGCGTTGCACGCGCGCCCTACCTACAAGAAAGCTAATGCTTTGGACGAATTGGGCGATCGTTCGGAAATCGTTGTCAGCGCTCTGGTGGCACTGCTGGATGATGAGAAATCAGGGGTGCGTTATTTTGGTGCCGAAGCCTTGGGCAAATTGGGTAAGAAATCCAGCGATGTCGTTGCTGCTGTAGTTCGATGGATAGAGCGCCACCAAGATTCAGAAGCTCTCGGCAATGTCATCGATGCCATATGGGATGCGGTGGTAGAAGAGTAGAGTTGAGGGAAGAATTTAAGAATCCGGGCAGAAAAACTATTGCGCAATAGTAAGGAGCGATCGCCTCCACAAATACTTAAGAAACCGGGTTTTTTCAAAAAACCCGGTTTCTGGTGGGGCAAAAAGGCGATCGCCCGTGTTAACATAATAGAAAAAACAGGAGAAGCATCGATGGAACTAACAACCAATAATTTAGAGCATCTTTTGGCTGCTATCGGCCAACACTTGCACGACTCCCACTGGCGCTCGCAGTTGCTATCGTCAGTGGGGCAACTGAAACACAACGATGCCGCTCTGGCAATTCGGAGAATTTTAAATGCCGGCAGCGAGTACGAGGAGTGGCTCCATCGGGATTTATTATTTGCCGGCTGTTGTTTGGCAGAAAATCCTCCCGGTTTGCAGGAGGCAGATGGGGCGCTGTGTCGGGAGATTTTGCGATCTTTCGTTGAGTTGGAGGTTAACAAGCGGGCTGGTAAGAGAGTTCGCGATCGGGTTTTGAAAATTCTGTGCGCCATGAAGGATACTGACTTCGAGGGGCAAGCATTGGAATTGTTGAAGGAGCGATCGGATCTTATTAACGAGTGGCGGTTGTTGGAATATCGGGCGGTTTTGGGAGAAGAGGAGGCGATCGCGATTCTGCTAGAATGGCTGGAACACGAGTGTTATTATATGGAGGCTGGGGATATCTTGGGCAAATTGGGCAAAAGCTCCGAAACCGCAGTCAGCGCCTTGGTAGCACGGCTAGAGCATGAAGATTATCGCGTGCGATCGAGCGCTGTGAAAGCCTTGGGCAAATTGGGCAAAAGCTCCGAAACAGTAGTCAGCGCCTTGGTGACGCGGCTAGAGGATGAGGATTATTATGCGCGTAGGAACGCTGCGGAAGCCTTGAGCAAATTGGGCAAAAGCTCCGAAACAGTAATCGATGCCTTGGTAGCGCGGCTGGAAGATGAGGATTATTGGGTGCGATTCAAAGCTGCTTCTGCCTTGGGCAATTTGGGCGATCGCGAAGCGTTGCGGATGCAACATCGCTCTGAAACAGTTATCAGCGCCTTATTGACACGGCTTGAGGATGAAAATTATAATGTGCGCGAGTGGGCTGCGGATGCTTTGGGCAATTTGGACAATAACTCCGAAACAGTTATCAACGCCTTGGTGGCAAGGCTTGAGGATGAAAATTATAATGTGGGTAGGGGCGCTCTGTATGCCTTGGGTAATTTGGGCGTTCGCTCCGAAAAGGTTATCGCTCTCTTAGTGGCATATCTGGAACATGAGGATTACGATCTGCGAAATATCGCTGGGGAAGCCTTGGGCACATTGGGCAAAAACTCCCCAACTGTTCTCAGCGCCTTGGTAGCGCGGCTGGAACATGAGGATTCTGGCGTGCGAAAAACCGCCGTGGAAGCCTTGTGGAATTTGGACAATAGCTCCGAAACAGTAATCGATGCCTTGGTAGCGCGGCTGGAAGATGAGGATTATAGCGTGCGCGATCTCGCTGCGTATGCTTTAGGCGATTTGGGCAAAAGCTCCAAAAAAGCACTCAACGCCTTGCTGTCGCAACTGGAACATGAGGATTCCGATATGCGCCAGAATGCTGCATTAGCCTTGAGCGATTTGGGCGATTGCTCTGAAACAGTTGTCAGCGGCTTGGTGGCACGGCTGGACGATGAGGAACATTGCGTGCGTAGTAGGGCTGCCGAGGCGTTGGGCGATTTAGGCGAACGCGCCCCGCGGATGCAACATCGCTCCGAAACAGTTATCAGCGGCTTGGTGTCGCGGCTGAACGATAAGGAATCTTGGGTGCGCGAGAGCGCTGCAGATGCCTTGGGCAAGTTGGGCAAGAGCTCCACCGATGTCGTTGCTGCCCTCGTTCGCTGGATAGAACAACACCGAGACTCAGAAGATGTTGGTCGTGTCATCGATGCCCTGTGGGATGCGGTGGTAGAAGAGTAGAGTTGAGAGGAGATTAAAGTTCGTAGTAACGACTTTAGTCGTGAAAAACCGATCGCCCCCACAGAGAACTAAGAAACCAGGTTTTTCCAAAAAACCCGGTTTCTGGTAGGAAAAAAAAGGAGAACAGTTTATGGAGCCAACAGCATTGAGTAGGGGCTGCTGAAAAAGTCCTGTGCGAGGGGAAAGACATTCTAGACAAGGGAGAAGGGGAAGACTTTTATTTCTGCTTCCACCGGGCGGATGAGGTAGTCGTATGTGAGTTGGTTTAGCTGTTGGGAGAGTTGGGGAGTTCGTCGATCTTCGACTCGGGCGTAAAGATTTTGGAGGCGTTGATGGTTTTGTTGCCATTGGTCGATTAGTTGTTGAGCGTAGAAGTTTAGTTAGTCAAAAGTCGAAAGAACATCAAATACGAACCTCTAAAGGTCGAGGACGAACCTCAGAAAGTCACAAATGAGCCTCCGAAGGTCATACAATGACTCCCAGAAGGTCAACCGCGAACCTCGGAAGGTCAATATATGGTTTTTGGAAGGTCATCAATGACTCTCGTTGGGTCATAGAGTGACTCCCAGAAGGTCATCGATGAGCCTCGTTAGGTCATTATATCATCTTCGGAAGGTCATGGTATGACTCTTGGAAGTCCATCGATGACCCTCGGAAGGTCAACATATCGCCTTCAGAAGGCCATCGACGAGCCTCGGAAGCTCAACTGTTGGGTTCCACGGAGGTCCGCACAACCTACAAATTATTTTAACTACAAATTATTTTAACTTCAATAAACCCAATTTTTTCCTAACATCTTCAACAGGAGTTATTTTACCATCCTTACTGTCAGCCATTCCTGCTGCCACAACCTGCCTGACATAAATTAAATACATTAGGTCATCCCAAGTAGAATTATCTGGCAGTTCGTCAATTAAGCGTTTTGCCTCTTCTTTAATATTTGCAGTTTCCATGAGTTTGCCCTCAACAAAGTTTGGTTAAAATTATAACCCAAAGACTCAAAGTTGTCATGGCGAGGGGGGTGGTGTCTCGTTAAATTGTTGCTTTTTTCGTTATGCCCCCCGTGGCAATCTTTTTAGGAGGCAAAAGGCAAAAGGCAAGAGGCAAGAGGCAAGAGTCAAAGAGGGGAAGAGTAGGTAATTAGCAATCAGAAACCCGGTTGGCAAAAAACCGGGTTTCTTAGCTAGCGAGTTGTCATCAATTAACAAGTAAATTAAAACCCCGAAACTCCCACCTGTTGCCTTTTGCCTCTTGCCTCTTGCCTTCCCCAGCGAGATTGCTTCGGCTGGTTAGTCTTTTTTTCCCACAAAGTTAACGAGCTTTATCGCCGCCTCGCAATGACAATAGTAGGATTTTTGCTTAGGTTTGAATATCTATCAGTAACCTCATCAAATTTAGTCCCTCAAATATCGATTTTGTGCATTGTTTTTTCTCTAATTGGCCATAGTTCTATTTTAACAGAAAATTAGACGCGGGGTGGGGGCAAAGCATTCGGACAGAAAATTTAATGCTTTTTATTTGCAGTTAACGCCCGAATGCTTTGCCCCTACAAGTCTATATTTTTGTGGATGTTGGGTTCCACGGAGGTCCGCACAACCTACAAATAAGTTTACAAACCGACTGGGGCTTTATTATCATCCTGTTTTCTGCGTTTTCTTCCCTCAATTTTTAGCCTTTCTATATCGAAAGGAACGGACTCGCCGCTATTTATTCCTGCTTGAATATCTTGGCGTAATTGTTGCAGTTTTAAATTAGCGATCGCGTCTCTTTCTTTAAGAAGTATTAATGCTTCTTGAATCACCTCAGTAGCAGAATTGTACATCCCGCTTGCTATTTTATCGTTCACCAGTTTTTCTAGTTCGGTCGTTAAGGATATATTCATCTATTTCTCTCCATTAAATGGCTTGACAACTAGCATACCTCAATAGTCTATTTTTGTCAGTGCTGATGCCGGAAATGACTAAAGTCATTACTACGAACTTACTCTTGTCTCGATGTTGCTGTGGCGGTAATAATTAATAATTGCTTCTCCACATCGAACTCTATCTCGCTAACAACAAAACGAACTTTACCGCTGTTAATAACTCCGAAAATTCCTCTCAATCTTCTCCCCCTTCCGTTCGCATCCACCACCGCTTCTGAGGAAATATTAGCAATGCCTTGCTCTTTTTCTACCCACTCAAACCCATCCATCCGCACTTGCAAGCGAACCGGTTCGCCCCCTTTAATAGTATCGTCTCCTCTAATCACAATTAACTCGCTATCCCAAGTAAGATGGCCAATTGCGTAAGGTGCGCAGTGCGCACCCTACTAGAGCAACACAGCTAAAGTTGTGGGTAAAAAACTAACTATTTTTGGTAATGGGTAATGGGTAATGGGTAATGAAAATGTCTTCAGTTATCGAGCAAAATACCATTTTTGCAATTAGCAATTAGCAATTAGCAAAAAGCGTTAATATTTTTACCCACCATTTTAGCTGTGCTGCACTACTACTATTAAATATGTTATAATTGTTATTAGCAACAAGTTAAAACCAATGGCCAGTTTATGGCCACTGTAACTCTACTAATTAACAGTTAAGAAAATGACGCGGTTTATCCACGACCAATTCTCCAAAGATTATTTGGAGACATTGCTCAAACCTTACGGGGACGTTACTACTCCTAAAAGCGTAGCGGCAGAAGTCAAAGAAATCGACCTTTGGTTTACCCCCAAACCACAATTCAAAGGCAATCTGGGGCAATTGGGATTGTTGGGAAGAATGGCAGAAACTACGGCCATTTTTGAACCTTTCCGCAATGCCGCCGACGGGGACCAAATCTTCGACTGTACTACTAAATTAAGGGAGTGTTGTCGAGAATTGGAAAGAAATACCACAGGGAAAAAGACTAAAGCAAGTCGTTCTCAATGGCCCTATTTATGGGTACTAACTCCCACGGCATCGGCGGCCACTCGCTCGGGAGTTTGTGCTAACCTCAAAGAAGATTGGCTGCCGGGTATTTACTTCCTGGGGGAAACTTTCAGGAGTGCCGTGGTAGTCCTTCACCAGTTACCAGAAACCCCGGATACTCTGTGGTTGAGAATACTGGGTAAGGGAAAGAAACAACAACGGGCGATCGATGAATTGGAAGCATTACCAAAAGGAAGTTCCTACCGTCAAGCGGTCCTCAGTTTGTTGTTAAGTTTCAAGAAACATTTAGCAGTTACTCAAGGTTTAGACCGAGGAGAAAGGAGTTTAATTATGCGATTAGAACCACTTTTCGACCAAGAAATGGAACAAATGAAGCAAGAATACGAACAGCGTATCCAACGGGAACTGCAGCAACAAAATCGAACAATTATTGAAGGTCTGTTGCGGTTTCGTTTTGGTTCCATTGATGAAGAATTGGCAACAATTATCGAACCTTTTGCCGCATTGCCGTCCGCAGAATATTCTGCCTTAATTCTGCAATTGTCTAATCTATCTCGCGAAGAGTTATTAACTCGTTTCCAACCATAGAATTTTCACCGCATCTCAATGGAAGCAATTAATAAATTGTGCCATTGAGATGCGCCCCACCTATTCCCAATTCCCAAATTTAATATGTTTGGAAAATTAGCGAGTTTATTAACTTTAATTGGTGCTGCTCTTTATTATACCGGCTGGATTTATCGGTGGGCTTATTTTGCTTTTTTTCAATTGGAGGTTACTACTTTAGATTTGCCTGTAGAGTCTTTTTTAATCGTTCCCCTTCAAGTCTTTTTCGGACATTTATCAGCAGGAGATTTTTCGACTTTGGGGCGAACTGTGGCGGTAGCGATCGCCACTGGCATCCTCATCCCCGTCTTTTTGCAAACCCTTCAATTTACCAGCACTAAATTAACGAGTTTATGGAATAAATGGCGGTGGCGATCGCTCCAGTTTCTCAAACGCAAAAACCCCAAATTTGCCGGCATTCACCGCTTAATTCCCGAATTAAAATCTATCAGTTACAAACATTCCTTAATCGACGAATTAGTAATCATAGCAGGAGTCTTAATCGCCCTATTTATCCTCGCCCGCCAACAAGGAATATTAGATGCCAGACGAGATGCTTTTAACCAAACTTCCACCCTCCCAGTCATCACTTTAATTACTCCCGAAAACAGCCTCAGTCTCGGTAGAAAATTAAGCGATTTAACCGACGATCCGCCCCGAAAAAACTTCCGAGTTATTGGCGATTTAGAATTATATGAAGAGCTGCTAAAACAAGATTATAACAATAAAACCGACCCCAATTTCCCCCAAACAGTCTGGCGTTTGCTGATAGATAGAGAGCATCAATTTTATCTATTTCCTTCCCTACCAACGGACGCACCAAGGAACGCTCGCCCGCCAGTGGTAGTAGTTCAAGAAAGCGATCGCGGCGAATATGTATTAATCTTAAGTCCCCAACCGGGGCCGGAACCAAAGTCGCAATAAACAACCATCCCGAAAAACAAAAGGGTAAAGGTTCCACGCCTCTAACCCAATTGTTAATGGTTAATTCTTAATTGTTAATTAACCCTGACTCAAGTTTTTAAGAATGCTCAAAACTTGATATAAATCGTTGCCGGTATTGTGCAAAGAAAACTCCCCAGAGGTCGCATATTTCGGGTTTTTGTCTTTCACTAATTTAATAAAAGTGAAAGTTCCTCCAGTGGTTATCATGGCAAAAGCGGGTTGTTCTAAATGTTTGTTACTTAGCATAGAAGCTAAGATTTGTGGCAAAGTTGCTACTAGAGAAAAATTAGCTTCTTCGGATTCTATTGCCATTATCCAAATCTTGTTTTGCCAAACCACAGTCTCAATTTTTCCCCGAAAAGTTATACCGTCATTTTCGGCAACAACTTCGATACTTTTTTCCGCTTCCAAATGAAAAGGAGAATGAGAAAAACCGCCGATAAATAGTAGGGGCGCTACTACGGTTTTTTTAAGAGAATTTTCTGGCAATTTCTGATAGGAAAGCAAACTTAAATAACCTGCTTTGACTTTATCTAAAAGTTGCTTTTGCAGTTCGGAAATCTCTGGTAAATTATCCCGGCATTCTTGAAAAAAATCTGGTTCTATTACTCGCTGTAAATCGAACTTTTTCTCTGGTTTTTTGAGGGTAATCTTCCTGGGAGTTATCGTTTCTAGCATGGCTGTTAATTGTTAGTGTTAATTTTTAGTAAATGGGGTTTTGGTTCCGATGCACCCTAACAATTAATTTTGAAAAAGCGTTTTGTTAATTGTCAATTAGCAATTGAAAATTAACAAAAATCGCTTTTTCAGTAAAAATACAGACTTATCGCCGTCGTTCGTCTAGCTTGCGGTAAACGTCGCGCAAATCGACGTTATGATAAGCCAGCGCTACTAAACTATGATACAACAAATCGGCAACTTCTGAAGCGATCGCCTCTTTATCGTCATCTTTACAGGCCATCACCACTTCCGCCGACTCCTCACCAATCTTCTTCAGAATCTTATTATCTCCACCAGCAAATAACTTGCAAGTATAAGATTCCTCTGTGGGACGTTCGCGGCGATCGCAAATTACATCGAACAATCCCGATAACAAATCTGCCGGCGGTTTGACTACCTCCCCATCCACCTGATGAAAACAACTGCGTTCGCCCTTGTGGCAGGCAATATCTCCCACCTGTTCCACCCCCACCAACAAAGCATCGCTGTCGCAGTCGTAACGGATGGATTTGACGTTTTGAAAATGGCCCGAGGTAGCTCCCTTGTTCCAGAACTCCTGGCGGGACCGACTCCAAAACCAAGTTTGGCCCGTTTCTAAAGTTTTGGCCAGGGACTCTCGGTTCATCCAGGCCATCATTAAGACGGTCCCATCTAAATAATCTTGGACGATGGCCGGTACCAGTCCGCGATCGTCGTAGCGAATTTTATCTACTGGGATAGATTCTTTTAAAGCGATCGATTGGGAAACAGACATTTTTTTAAACTCCTAAATACTTTTTCTCAAATTTTGTCAATTGTTAATTGCTAATTGTTAATTGTCTATTGTCTATTGTTAATATTTAATTGTTAATTGTTAGTTGCCCATTCCCTACAAACAGTGGGGGCATTGCTTTAGCAGAGAAAAGAGAATTTGTCAAGATTGAAGCTAGCCAAAAGCCCTGCCCATCAAAGAGCGAGAAAAATGGCCATTAGCCCCCAAAAGCTCGTAATTCCATTGATAACCTTATAGAATCTCGAACTAAGATTAGTTTGCAAGGCAGAATCCATTATTATAAAATCTTCAAGTCCAAATCTAATACCTATCCTGTAGCTGGCATTAAAAAACCTAATTTTTGCCAACTATTTCCAAAAAAAGGAGAAAACTGTGACAGCAACTACCCTGACAACCAACAGATCGGAAGAAATATTCGGTGCCGCCCAGAAGCTCATGCCTGGGGGAGTTAGTTCTCCGGTGCGGGCCTTCAAATCGGTAGGGGGCCAACCAATCGTCTTCGATCGCGTCCGAGGTGCTTACATTTGGGATGTGGATGGCAATCAATACATCGATTACGTCGGCACCTGGGGCCCGGCCATCTGCGGTCATACCCATCCAGAAGTAATCGGTGCCCTCAAAGAGGCCCTAGACAAAGGGACCAGTTTCGGTGCCCCCTGCGCCCTGGAAAACGTCCTGGCAGAAATGGTAATCGAAGCGGTTCCCAGTATCGACATGGTACGTTTTGTCAATTCGGGCACCGAAGCTTGTATGTCGGTTCTGCGACTCATGCGAGCTTTTACCGGTAGGGAAAAGGTCATCAAATTTGAAGGCTGCTACCACGGTCACGCCGATATGTTCCTGGTTAAAGCGGGTTCTGGCGTTGCGACTTTGGGACTGCCTGACTCTCCCGGAGTGCCAAAGTCGGTTACTGCCAGCACTCTGACCGCTCCCTATAACGACCTCGAAGCGGTCAAACAATTGTTTGCGGACAACCAGGAGCAAATTGCCGGTATTATTCTCGAACCGGTGGTGGGCAATGCGGGTTTTATTCCTCCAGATGCCGGCTTCCTGGAAGGGTTGCGGTTAATTACTCAAGAAAACGGCGCTTTGTTGGTGTTCGATGAAGTGATGACCGGCTTTCGCATTGCCTACGGCGGAGCCCAGGAGAAATTTGGGGTGACACCAGATTTAACTACTTTGGGTAAGGTTATCGGCGGGGGTTTGCCGGTGGGCGCCTACGGCGGTCGCAAGGATATTATGTCGATGGTGGCTCCAGCGGGACCGATGTATCAGGCGGGGACTCTTTCTGGGAATCCTTTGGCGATGACGGCGGGGATTAAAACTCTGGAGCTGTTGCAGAAACCGGGTACTTACGAGCAGTTGGATCGGATTACGAAAAAGCTCGTAGATGGGTTATTGGCGATCGCTAAGGAAAACGGTCACGCCGTCTGTGGCGGTCACATTAGCGGAATGTTTGGTATGTTCTTTACCGCCGGACCGGTTCAAAATTACGAAGATTCTAAAAAATCCGACCTCAGCAAGTTTAGCAAGTACCACCGGGGAATGTTAGAGCGCGGAGTTTATTTGGCACCTTCTCAGTTTGAGGCGGGATTTACTTCTTTGGCTCATACCGAAGAAGATATAGATCGCACTTTGGCAGCAGCCCGCGAGGTGATGTCTAGTCTTTAGTTAGATAGGGAATGGTCAATTGTTAATTGTCAATTGTTAATTGTCAATTGTTGATTGACCATTCCCCATTCCCCATTCCCCATTCCCAATTCCCCATTCCCCATTCCCCATTCCCAATTCCCAATTACCTAATAAACAAATGTTTAAGAAAATTTGGCAGTGGATTAAACAATTTTTTCAGAGATTATTTGGCGGTTCTGGTAGCGACGACCAGGAAACTAATCAAACGTCAGAAAACGGTCAATCGCCTCCACCTCTGACGGATACAGATTACGATTTTCTCTTTAACGAACTGCTCGAAGGGATAGCGCGGGGTTGGACGCAAGACCGGATTTTGCAGTTTTTTGAAGGACTGGGAGAGCGTGGAAGGCAGGAAAAGTGGCAAGAATGGCTGCAACGTTTTGGAGACAGGTTGACGAGCTCGCGCGCTCCCAACAGTCAGTTGGCGGCGCGGATGGTGGCTTTTGGCGATAAAACGCGATCGCTGCCTTCTATCCGCGCCCTGGGTGCCCTTTCTAAAGAGATCGGCAACCAACTTTTAGCTCGCGATGGTGGGGGAGGGATTTGGGAATATGACGGTCCCGATGCTCCTCCAGCTATCGGCGAGCAGCCACAAGTAGAACAGATTTCTCTGGAAGAGTTGGTGCAGAGGTTGCAGCAAGACCCGAATTTGCTGAGAAATGTGGCGCAACAGTTAGGATTGGATACTACTGATGTAGATACTGTAGTTCAAGTTCTCCAGCAACAATTGGCAGGGGGAGCTACGGGCGATAAACTGCCCGCCGATGATGATGCGGAAGGTTGGGCTCGACGAGGTTTGGAATTTGCGAAAATTAATAATTTTGAGGAGGCCGTTGCTTGTTGGGATAAGGCTTTGGCAGTTAAGCCGGATTATCATCCCGTATGGTACAATCGCGGTCGGGCTTTGATTAGTTTGGGGCGGTTTGAGGAGGCGATCGCCTGTCACGATCGCGCTTTGGAATTGAAACCGGACGACCATAAAGCTTGGCAAAACCGGGGAGAAGCTTTGGGTAATTTAGGACGCTGGCAAGAAGCTTTTGCCAGTTTCGATAATTCTCTGGAGTTTGAGCCGGGCGATCGCTTGTCATGGTATAAGTTGGCTGAGGCTTTGGTGCATTTGGGACGGCAGGATGAGGCTCTTGCTTCTTTAGACCAAGCTCTTAAAATTAGCCCCGAGTTTGCCGATGCTTGGAGAAGTCAGGGTAACGTTCTCAGAGACATGGGTCGGATGGATGAGGCTAATGCCAGTTGGGAAAAAGCTCAAGAACTTGGTAATGGGTAATGGGTAATGGCTAATTGCTAATTGTTAATAGTAATTAGGGCTTGCTGAAAAAGTCAGAGTGTGGGGAGGGTGGGGAGTGTGGGG
>CAZUCT010000189.1:0-14187 GCA_964619285.1 uncultured bacterium
GGAACTGCTATTTCAATCTTAACACACCACCTTGACAGGGCTGGCATTGCGCACCCTACTAGCACTGCACAGCTAAAATGGTGGGTAACAATTTGTGGCTCGCAATTAGCAATTAGCAATTAGCAATTAGCAAAAAGCGTTAATATTTTTACCCACACTTTTAACAGGGAAGCACTACTACAAGGTTAGTTACCTAAATCTAAATCCGTCACGGCACCCAAACTGCTCGAAGATACTAATTTAGCGTACTTCGCCAAGACACCTTTAGTATATCGAGGTTTGGGAGGTTGCCACTCTTGGCGGCGGCGCTCGATTTCTTCGTCGGCAACGTTTAACTGCAACAGCCTTTTGGGAGCATTAATCGTAATGCTATCTCCTTCTTGTATCAGAGCGATCGCGCCCCCGACTGCCGCCTCCGGAGCGACGTGGCCCACTACCATACCGTAAGTGCCCCCAGAAAAGCGACCGTCGGTAATCAATCCCACCGAATCTCCCAAACCGGCACCGATAATAGCCGAAGTCGGCGCTAACATTTCCCGCATCCCCGGACCGCCTTTGGGTCCCTCGTAACGAACGACGACAATATCTCCCGCTTGAATTTTACCCGCCAAAATCGCATCCAAACAAGCCTCCTCAGACTCGAACACCCGGGCCGGACCGGTGATTTCCGGGTTTTTGACCCCGGTAATCTTCGCAACCGCCCCTTCCGTAGCTAAGTTACCTTTCAAAATTGCTAAGTGTCCCGTCTCATACATCGGCTTATCCCACGGACGGATAACGTCTTGGTTCCCCGGCGGCGCTGCAGGAATATCGGCTAATTGTTCCGCTATAGTTTTACCCGTAATAGTTAGGGCATCGCCGTGGAGCAAACTACGATCTAACAACATTTTCATTACTTGAGGGATGCCCCCTGCCTTGTGCAAATCTACGGCAACATATCTGCCGCTTGGTTTGAGGTCGCACAAAACCGGCACCCGGGCGCGGATGGTTTCAAAATCGTCGATACTAAGTTCCACCCCAGCAGCGCGGGCGATCGCCAACAAGTGCAACACCGCATTAGTGGAACCTCCAATAGCCATCACAACAGAGATAGCATTTTCAAAAGCCTTCCGAGTGAGAATTTGCCGAGGTAAAATTTGTTGGCGAATTGCCTCCACCAAAACAAAAGCCGATTTTTCCGTACTCTCGGCTTTTTCCGCATCTTCAGCAGCCATCGTCGAAGAGTACATCAAACTCATGCCCAAAGCTTCAAAGGCAGAAGACATGGTATTAGCAGTGTACATTCCACCGCAGGCACCGGCCCCGGGGCAAGCCCGACGTTCGATTTCCAGCAATTCCGCCTCGTCGATTTTCCCCGCGCTATACTCGCCTACTGCCTCAAAGACGCTAACCACTGTTAAATCTTTTCCGTTATAATTACCAGGTTTAATAGTGCCGCCATAGACGAAGATGGCAGGGATGTTGAGACGGGCGATCGCTATCATTGCCCCGGGCATATTTTTATCGCAGCCCCCAATAGCTAAAACCCCGTCCAAACTTTGGCCATTGCAGACCGTTTCGATGGAGTCGGCAATTACTTCTCTGGAGACTAGGGAATATTTCATGCCCTCCGTGCCCATCGAGATACCATCGCTGATGGTAATAGTCCCAAACAGTTGCGGCATGGCATTGGCCTGGGTGACTCCGGCAGCAGCTTTTTGGGCCAGGTCGTCGAGTCCGATATTGCAGGGGGTGATGGTACTGTAGCCGTTGGCAATACCTACGATTGGTTTGGTGAAATCTTCGTCTCCAAAACCCACCGCCCGCAGCATGGCCCGGTTGGGCGATCGCTGAGTTCCTTGGGTAATAGTTTTGCTTCTGAAATTTTCTGACATAGTTTTTCCTGGTTTTTGTCTTTAGAGAATTTGGGTGCATCTCAATTTTGGGAGAAAGGCAAGAGGCAACAGGCCATAGGGATTATGCTGTTTTATTTGTGCCTTAGCTTACTCTAAAAAAGTATTTTGACTTTCTCACCAGATGCACCCGGGAATCTTTGCCCAACTTAGGTTTAATATTTTCTGGCAAAGAAGGCTGAGGTGTTTTACTTGATTAACGAACGTTAATCTCAGCAGTTTTCTATTGTAGTCCCCAGAGAGCCAGTAATTGTTAAAATTAATTAAAAATTTTTGATAAATTTTGATAAGTTTTGAAAAGTTTAAAAATTTGCATGAAGGCTTTACTATTTCAGATTTGGGATTTTTGAAGCGCCCGATTCCCCATTCCCTATTCCCCATTCCCCATTCCCAAAAACCAAATAAAATATAAAATCTAAAATAGTTTTTTTGAGGACAATAAATATGGAGGCAGAGGAACTTCTTCAGCAATATGCAGCAGGAGAAAGAAATTTTAAAGGCATAACCCTCATTGGCGCAGATCTCAGAGCTGCAGATTTAAGCGATGTCAACTTTACCAGAGGTTCCCTGCGGGATGTCAAAATGGTAGGGACCAATCTGACAGGAGCCAATCTGCGGGAAGTACAAATAATAGGAACTTCGATGGCAGGAGCTAACCTGAATGAAGCTAACCTGATCGGCACGAATATGCCAAAAACCAACCTCAGTCATGCCAATCTCAGTGGAGCTAACTTACGGGGTTCCATTGCCAGAGAAGCAAATTTAACTCAAGCTAATGCCAAAGGCGCTAACTTGACGGAAACTAACTTCAGTCAGGCCAACTTAACTGGAGCTAACTTCACCGATGCTACGATGGTTCGCGTCAATTTAATTAGAGCAGTAGGCATCGGCGCGATCCTAGAGAATGCCAATCTCACTAATGCCTTGATGAACGAATCAATTTTGGAGGGGGCCAACCTTACCAATGCCATTATTAGCGGGGCGATGCTTAGTGGGGCCAATTTGAGTGGGGCAGATTTGAGCAAATGTACCGCTATTGGAGCTACTCTCAGCGAGGCCAATTTGAGTGGGGCTAAACTCAGAGTGGCTAATATTAGTTGGACTACCCTTCGGGGTGCGAATTTGAGCGGGGCTAATTTGTTTAGGGCCAAACTAAGCTGGTCCAATCTTAGCGGGGCCATAATGATTAAGACTGTCTTAATTGATGCCAAACTCAATCGCACTAATTTTCGAGATGCCGATCTTAGAGGTGCAATTATGCCAGATGGCACTACAGTGGCGTAAAAAAGGTCAACATATCAAATGCACCCCAATATATGGATGTCAAAGAACTGTTAAAGCGATACGGAGCTGGAGAAAGAGATTTTAGAAAACTTAATTCGATGGGCGCTATTCTTGTCAGAGCTAAGTTGGAAAAAGCTAATTTTGAAGGTAGCTCTTTTGCCGGGGCAAATTTGAGTCGATCGCTTTTAGATGGAACAAATTTCTCTGATGCTTTTCTCTATGCTACTAATCTCAGTTTTGCCAAATTTGGCAAGGCAAAACTTACTAATGCTGACCTGACAAAAGCTAATTTGGAAGGCGCTTTTTTGGTCAAGTCGGACTTAAGTGGCGCGAAGTTGAGCGGTGCTATTTTGACAGGTGTTAATTTGCGGAGTGCTAATCTCTCTGGAGTTAATCTTTGCGGCGCTAATTTAAGCGGCATTAACCTGCGTTCTGCTAATCTCAGCTTCGCCAATCTCAATTGGGCAAATTTAAGTCTTGCCAGACTTAATAAGGCCCTTCTTAAGGGGGCTTTAATGAATGGCGTTAACTTGAGTGGGGCCCATTTAATGGAGGTAGATTTACAAGGTTTCGATCTCAATGGAGTGGATTTTAGAGGTGCTACACTTAAAGGCTCTAACCTGCAAAAGGCAGATTTAACTGCTTCTAATTTGAGCGAGGCAGAATTGAGTTTGGCTTCTTTTCAGGAGGCGAATCTTAATGGGGCTAATCTCCAGGAGGCCATCGCTATTGCTACTAATTTTATTGAGGCTAGTCTGACGAGGACTGACCTATCTTATGCTGTTTTAAAAGGAGCTAATTTTAGGAACGCCAATCTTAATTTAACTAGCTTGTTTCAAGCAGATCTTAGTAATGCTAATTTGCGAGGTGCTTATTTATGGAAGACTGAGTTAAGGAAGACCAATTTGTATCGGGCAGATTTAACTGGGGCGAGTTTGCGCGGTGCTACTCTCGATGGCGTCGATTTAACTAATACTAATTTGACTGGGGCAACTATGCCCGATGGTAGCGTGCATGAATAGTGGAAAATTGGCAATGAACAATTAACAATTAACAATTAACAATTAACAATGAACAATTAACAGTTAACAATTAGCAATTAACAATTAACAATTAGCAATTAGCAATTAACAATGAACAATGAACAATTAACAATGAACAATTAACAATGAACAATGAACAATTAACAATTAACAATTAACAATGTTTTATTTGACAGAACTAAAGGAGATAGAGGAGGCGATCGCTCTTTTTTCTACTGCTAATATTCTCTGGGTCGATACCGAAGTTGCCGATTATAAAACTCGCAAACCGCGACTTTCTTTGATTCAAGTCTCGGCAGATAGAGGAGATTTAAAGGGCGATCGCGTCTATATTTTAGACGTTTTAGATAGTCCAGAAAAAGCAGATATTTTTATCAAAAAAATCATGGCAGATGCCGAAATAGAAAAAGTATTTCATAATGCCAAATACGACGTTAATTTTCTGGGTAAAAAAGCCGCCAAAAATATTACTTGTACTTTAGAAATAGCCAAAAAACTGCCTTATTATATTTTGCCATTACCCAATCTAACCTTAAAAACTTTAGCAACGAAACTTGGGAATTGTTCTAACATTAGTAAAGAAGAACAGGGGAGCGACTGGGGCCAACGTCCTTTAACTGAAAAGCAGTTAGAATATGCCAAAATGGACCCAGTTTATGTGGCAAAAATACACGGAAGTTTGTTAGAAATTCTTGAGAAAAATAAGTTAGATTCCCAAGAGGAAGATTTAAGCCAATTGACTCAAAGATATCGAGAAATAGAGAATCAATGGAAGCTATTAGATTCGGAGAAAAAAGCACTTGAAGAACGGATAAAAAAAGCGATGTTGGCAGGGGAAATTAAAGAAACGGTAGCTTTTAAATTATCCAGTTACGAACGAACCTCTAAGAAAGTAGCTTTCGCTAAATTGGCAAATTTTGTTACCAGTATGGGGCTAGAGTTCGATTTTCCCGTGACTCTAACTCAGCAGTTACAACAAGAGTTAGGAGATGCTCTGAACCAATTGCCAGTAGAGGTGGAAAAAACGGCTGTTTGGCGCTTGACTTTTAAGCCATTGTCTGATGATTCCGAGTAAGTCATACTCAGAACGAGTAGAATGTTGAAGTTTGGGCGATCGCCCCGGACTAGAAAACTGGTCGAGTAATAGGCGTGAAACGACGTTTTTCGGTGTCCGGTGAAACCCGGTTTTTCCAAAAAACCGGGTTTCTTGACTTGCTCTCTAGACGAAAGAGCCACTGTATTCTATTCTACAAAAATAGAAAGGCAGACAAACAACTGCAAAGGAGGAAAAAAAACCATGATGATGAAAGCAAGAGACATTATGACCGCGGATGTTATTACCATTCGCGGTTCTGCGACTGTGGCAGAGGCGACTAAGAAAATGAACGATATGTGCCTGCGCGCCTTAATCGTCGATCGCCGCACCGAAGCAGATGCCTACGGTATCGTCACGGAGACGGACATTATTTACAAAGTAGCTGCCTACGGAAAAGATCCCAAAACCGTGCGGGTTTATGAAATTATGAACAAACCTTGCATCGTGGTTAATCCCGATTTGGGAGTGGAATATGTAGCGCGGTTGTTTGCCAATACCGGCATCCGTCGCGCCCCCGTCATTGACGGCGAATTGGTAGGCATTATTTCGATAACGGACATCTTAAGCAAGAGCGACTTTGTAGAAAAACCGAAAGCTCTACTGCTGGAGGACGAAATTGAGAAGGCAGTTCAGGAAGCGAGGGCTGTTTGTGCGGAAAAAGGCCCCACTTCCCGCGAATGTGCTGCAGCTTGGGATATTGTAGAGGAGTTGCAAGCCGAAGCAGCTCACCAGAAGGCAGAGCGACTTGAGAAAACAGCTTTTGAGGAGTATTGCGAAGAAAATCCAGAGGCCGCAGAGGCTCGGGTGTACGATATCTAAATGATGTCAGTTTTGAAGAGAACCAAAAACCTACTGCTTTTTGGTTCGGGGGAAATTGGCAATGGGGAATGGGAACGAGCGTCTTTCGTCTTTTGATTTTTGATGAGATGCACCCCGTAGATTTGGCAGAATAGGGTGACAATAAATCAGTTCCAACGTTCGGGCACTGGCTGAAAAGTCAGTGCTTTTTTTGACTGTAAACTACAGAGTTTTTCTGGGACGATGGAAAATTGTAAGTCAGAGCAGGTCAGAAACCCGGTTTTTCCAACAATACCAACGCCGGTGCATCTCGTAGGTTGTGCGGACCTTCGTGGAACCCAACGATTTTGTTGGGTTGCGCTGTCGCAGAGCCCGACCTACGAACGGTATTTTTATTTTGGCGAAGGTATTGTCCAAAAAACCGGGTTTCTTGAGCGATCCTCTAATTTGAAAGATAAACCAACAGGGCGAAACTTGAAGTTTTTCTTAAAATTTGATAGTTTTTTAGAAATTTAATGGTAAGTTTGATAAGCTGTCTCATAGCTAAAACTATAGTTAAAAAAGAACGCCATGACAACAACTGTTAATAGAAAGACTATGAAAACTAAAAACCTCAGCCATCAAATAGTAATCGTTGGTGGAGGCGCTGCCGGTATCACGACTGCAGCACAACTGTTAAAAAAAGATAAGTCGCTAGATATAGCGATCGTCGAACCGTCAGACAAACATTACTATCAACCGGGTTGGACTTTAGTAGGCGGCGGAGTCTTTACTCCAGAGCAAACAACCCGGGAGGAAAAATACTTTATCCCCGACGGCGCGACCTGGATTAAAGATTACGTTAGCAATATCGATCCAGATAACAACACAGTCTCGACCCAAGACGGAATAGAGATTAAATATAACTATTTAGTTGTTTGTCCGGGCATTCAACTCGACTGGCACTTAATTAAAGGATTGCCAGAAGCGCTAGGTAAAGGAGGAGTAACTAGCAATTATTCTTTGAAAACGGCGACTTACACTTGGGAATTAATTCAAAATTTCCAAGGCGGCAATGCCATTTTTACCTATCCCGCCACGCCGATAAAATGTGCCGGGGCTCCTCAAAAAATTATGTATTTGGCAGAAGATTACTTCAGGAATAAAAGCGGTGTCAGGAATAAAACTAACGTCATTTATTGCAACGCGCTAGGTTCGATTTTTGGCGTTCCCGCTTACGCAGAAACTCTCAACGAAATCATAGCAGAACGGGGAATCGAAGCCAAACACAAGCACAATTTAAAAGAGATTAAAGCGGATACCAAAGAGGCAATTTTTGACGTTACTACTGACGACGGAGTGCAAGAATTAACCCTCAAATACGACATGATTCACGTCACCCCACCGATGAGCGCCCCGGACTTTCTTAAAAATAGTCCTTTAGCGGTTCCAGATTCCCCCGGCGGTTGGGTGGATGTGGATAAATACACGGCACAACATAAGCGCTATCCTAATGTTTTTAGTTTGGGGGATGCTTCTTCTTTACCTACTTCTAAAACGGCGGCAGCTATTCGCAAGGAAGCTCCCACGGTGGTCGAGAATTTACTTAAAGTAATGAAGTCTCAGGAAGGAGATGCTAAGTATGACGGTTATGCTTGTTGTCCGTTAATTACCGGTTACGATAAAACGATTATGGCCGAGTTCGATTACGACAAGAAACCGACTCCCAGTTTCCCTATAGATCAGACTAAGGAACATTGGAGTATGTGGTTTGTGAAGAAACACGTTTTGCCGTGGTTGTATTGGAATCGGATGTTGCAAGGAGAGCCTTTTGAGGCCGAGAAATTTAAGTTTTTGCAAAAGAAGTAGCAGGCATCAAGAGTGCTAGAGAGTGCATTGAATGATTCTTTGTGGCAGGAATGTTCCTGCCCCACAAACCCGGTTTTTTGAAAAAACCGGGTTTCTTAGTTTTTTGAAAAAACCGGGTTTTTTAATTTGCGTTAGTTTGGAATAGGCCCAAACTGGAGCGAGACAAATCTCCATGGGGCTTTTGGCCATTTACCCCAGAGGTTAATTTTTGGGCCTTTACTTTTTTGGCCTCTTTGGCTTGAATTTTTCTTTGGCCCTTAGGATTGATGAAAAAGTCATACTAGAATAGGGGGCGATCGCCCTTATTGGGGCAAAAAAAGATAGCGTTCCTCTTTCCTCCCCATTCATCCTTCCCAAAAGGTAGAAAAAAAAGCAGATACTCTAGAGAGCAGGTCTTGTATTCTCTCGGTATCTCAGAAACCCGGTTTTTTGAAAAACCGGGTTTCTTGACCGATCCTCCAGCAACAAAAGTGATTTAGATCGCCTCAAGCTGCGATCCTTATCACCTAAATTGCGACTTAGACCCACCACAAAATATGAGATAATTAAAATACTCAGTTTCCAACAAATTCGGCTTCTGTAAAATTTAAACAGAATTAAAAACAGAATTAAAAATTGAGTAAATTGGGCTACTATCTAGTAGCAAAAAGAGTTAAGAGCAACCCAGAAAAAAGAAGGCAAAAGAGATGAAATACTTTTCAGTTGTCATGTACTTATTGCGCGAAAGGCAAGCGTTTCTCGAAGATATTCGCAAGGGAGTTAAGCTCAAATCGAAAATCTTAGGCTTGTTAATTTCGAGTTTTGCATTTTTTGCTATTTACGGTGCAATAATTGGATCTTCTAGTAGTTGGCTGCAATCCTTAGTTTCGGCAATCAAACTACCAGCTTTATATTTGCTAACCCTGATTATTTGCTTCCCAACTTTATACTTTTTTAATGTCATGTTTGGTTCCAAGCGAAGCTTCGAGCAATATTTGACATTACTAATGACAGCAATGGGAATGATTAGCATTTTATTGTTTGGTTTTGCTCCAGTTACCTTATTTTTTCTGCTGAGTACCCAAGATTACAATTTCTTTCTTTTATTAAATGTTGCTATTATGGCTTTTACAGGATTTCTGGGAGTGAATTTCTTTTATCAGGGGATGCAATTTTTGTCGGAAGAAGAGGATGAAATGGGCCAAAAAATACGATTTAATATTCTGCGATTTTGGTTGGGACTTTATGCCTTTGTAGGTACTCAATTAGGATGGACTCTGAGACCTTTTTTCGGTTCCCCAGGACTGCCTTTTCAGTTATTTCGCGAGCATGAAAGCAATTTTTATCTGAGCATCATAGAAATTATATCTAGCCTTCTAGGTTTTCAATAAAAGAGCGCTCCCAAAAATTATGTACTCCAATTTTTCAGAATTGAAGATAGGCGACTCCTTGATAGAAGAATTAAGCGGCGTGCCTACTAGCGAGCTATCAATTGTCGATTTTTCTTGGCATTCTTTCAAGAAAAAGCGCCCCAAAATAATACCTATTATCTCAAACCAAATGTTAACATTTGGTTTGAGCTTAATTATTTCCCTACCTCTAGCTTTAACCGTAGTTGCTAATACAAATTACTCCCCAGACGACCCCGCGCTCATTCTCATGTTTTTCCAAATAACAATAGGTTTTTCTCTAATAATTACTTTGGGTTGGAATATTTATATCTGGTTTAAAACCCAGCATTTAGTAACCTTAGTAAATCTCATAGATGAAATCCACAAATATAACGAGGCTATTCGAGCTTTAGAAATTATTGACAGACTAGCAGCAGCAGGAAATTTGGAGGTAAATTTGACTAACCGCGAACATGTAGTCGAAGCATTAGCAGTGACGCGAGAAAGTTTAATTTGTGCTTTAAAAACTGAAAAAATTTTCAGAGAAAATCTTGATTTTCTCGATGGCCGCTACGAGTTGTTTGCCAATATAGAAAATAATCTGGCAGCTTTGATGGCTTTCGAGATTGGCGATCGAGCTAGCGAATACGGACAGTTACTCAATGAAGCTTTAAAAATAGGAACCAGCGTACAAAAAGAAGTGCGAAAATTGCAAAATTTTGGTAATTGGGAATAGGAAATAGGGAGTGGGAAATTAAGCTTGCCCTTTCTAATACTTAACAATTAGCTCAAAACTTCCAGAACTGTATTTAGCATTGAGAATAAAGATCTAGTATTTGATTGCAGATGGGGCTCTATAGCAATACTTTCAGAGGTGGTAATAAATTAAAAAGTAGGTAAAAGCTCTAAAACACTCGCCCATTACCTATTACCGAACGAACGGAGGTATTTTTAACGCAACTCAGATAGGATTGCTATATTTGATTTTAACCTGTCTAAACACAATCTGGCAGAAACTAATGTTATTAAAAAAGCCAACTCCAGAGATTCAGAAAAGAGGTTTACAACTGCCGCTGCGTTTAATCTTGGTAGTACCATTTTTCTTGCAAATAGTAGCTGCTGTAGGGTTAACGGCCTGGTTGTCTTTGCGTAACGGACAAAAAGCACTTAATGAAGTAACTAGCGAGTTGCGGACGGAAATAAGCGATCGCGTTGGCAGCCAACTCTTGAATTTACTAAACGCGCCCCATCAAATTAACCAAGCTAATTACGATTCGATCCGTCTGGGTGTATTCGAACTAGATAACTTAAAAATGATGCAGTATCATTTCTGGCAGCAAATTCAAGCTTTTGATTCTATAGATTACATTCAGTTTGGTACTGCTAATGGAGAATTTCTAGCTGTAGAACGTGTGGAAGATCGATTGCAAATTGATTTTGCCGATCGATATACTAAAAACGAATATCATACTTATGCCACAGACGGTAGAGGCAATTTACTAGAACTATTAAAAGTAACCCGTAACTTTAATTTGACAGAGCAACCCTGGTATAAAATAGCTTTAGAAGCAGGCAAGCCTACATGGAGTCCTATTTCCGCCAGTTTAGCGGTTCCCGAATTAACGATGACAGCAGTCAGACCGGTTTACAGTTATACCAACCAACTCTTAGGAGTAGTGGGAACCGAACTGGAAATCGCCAAAATAAGTCAATTTTTGCAAAGCTTAAAAAACCCTAATTCTGGAGTAATTTTTATTATGGATAGCTCGGGGAGAACCGTCGCAACTTCCCTCGAAGAACAACCATTTTTTATTGCTTCTAACGGTAGGGAAATAACTAGGTTAAAAATTACAGAAATTAACGTACCTTTAATTCAAAATACGGCTAAATATTTAGAGAAAAAATTCGATAATTTTAGTTCAATAAATAAGGCAGAACAGCTAAATTTGGAGCTGGGCGAAGAGCGACAATTCGTACAAGTAACGCCTTTAAAAGACGGTCGCGGCATAGACTGGCTTGTTGTAGTAGTAATCCCCCAAGCAAGTTTTATAGAACAAATTAATCTCAATACTCGTAATACTATATTATGGTCTTCGGCAGTTTTATTAACTTCTATTTTATTGGGATTATTGACCGGGGGTTATATTAGCAGTAAAATTTTGCGTTTGAGCCGAGCCAGTCAAGAAATTGCTAGCGGTAAACTCGACCAAAAAATTAGCGCTACAGGAGTTAAAGAACTAGCAGAACTGGCAGAATCATTTAACCAAATGGTGGAAGAACTCTCAAAAAAAATTACCGATATCGAAACAACAGATGCTAGCTTAAAAGTTGATTCAGAGCAATTTAAAGAAACTCAACTTCAGTTAATTAGAAGCGAAAAAATGTCGGCTTTGGGTAGCTTAGTTGCAGGTGTAGGTCACGAGATTAATAATCCCGTTAGTTTTTTATCGGGCAATATTAATATTGCCGAAGAATATATCGAAAATCTGCTAGAGCATTTGCAACTTTATCACCGCTATTTTCCCCAGCCCGGTTACACGATTTTAAAGAATGCAGAAGATATAGATTTAGAGTACGCCGTTAAGGATTTGCCCGACTTAATTTCATCAATGAAATTGGGAATAGAACGAATCCAAAATCTTAGCAAGGCAATCCGCACTTTTTCCCGTTCGGATACCGCTCATAAAGTTGAGGTAAATATCCACGAGGGCATTGATAGTACCTTAATAATTTTAAGACATAAGCTCAAAGCCAATCAAAAACGTCCCGAGATTGAAATAGTTAAAAAATATGGAAAGTTGCCTAAGGTAAAGTGCTTTGCCGGACAAATGAATCAGGTATTTATGAATATTATTGCTAACGCGATCGATGCTTTTGATGAAAGCAATATCGGCAAAAGTTACGACGAACTAAGCAAAAATCCCAATCGAATTACGGTTAGAACTTTTCTTAAGAAAGAAGAAGGTGACGAGATGCCACAAACGAGGGATTTAGAACCAGAACTGGAGGAAGATAATGCAGAAAATAACGAGCTAGAATCAGAACCAGAACTGGAGGAAGATAACGAAGATTTAATGCCATCATCTCATGGCTATTCTTCTGGTTATGCGGTAATTTCTATTAAAGATAACGGTCCCGGTATTCCCGAATCGGTAATGTCTCGCGTTTTCGACCATTTGTTTACTACTAAAGAAATGGGAAAAGGCACTGGTTTGGGATTGTCTATTAGCCGTCAAATAGTCCAAGAAGTTCATGGGGGACGTCTCTACTGCGTTTCCTCTTCCAGCAAAGGGGCAGAGTTTATTATTGAAATTCCGGTATCTTAATTTCAGACAGCGTTGCTATTTTTTACAAATATGGGATACACTCGCTAATTGTTAATTGTTAATTGCTAATTGTTAATTGATAGGGAATGGGATTAAATGCAACAAGAACAGAACTATTACGACATTCTGGGAGTATCCCGCGATGCTACCTCTGAGGAAATTAAAAAAGCTTACCATCGCCTAGCTCGTCAATATCATCCCGATGTTAATCCCGACGACGAACGGGCGGCGGAAAGGTTTAAACAAGTTAATCAAGCTTATCAGGTGCTTTTCGATCCAATGCAGCGATCGCTCTACGATCGCCAATTAGGAAAATCTGGCATCGGAATTAATATTAATACTCAAAGTTTCACTGCAGAAGAATACTACCAACGCGGCTATGCCAAGAGTCAAAAAGGAGATTATCGAGGAGCGATCGCCGACTATAACGAAGCATTAGAAATTAACCCTAATATGGCAGAGGTTTATTGTTATCGAGGATTTGCTAGTTACAAATTAGGAGAAGAACGCGCTTCTAGCAACGATTATACTCGGGCATTAGAACTAAATCCCAACTTAGCAGAAGTTTATTATTATCGAGGTTTATCTCGCCTCAAATTGGGATATATTCAAGCAGCAATAGAAGACTACACCCAGGCATTAGAAAAAAAACCAAATTTTGCCTCAGTTTATTATCAGCGAGGTCTCGCTTATGCCGAAATCGAAGACAGGGAAAATGCAGTTGCAGATTTAGAAAAAGCTGCCCAACTTTTTCACGATCGAGGAGATAGATCGAGTTCCCAAATGGCCATGGAAACTATCCGCAGTTTGAGCCAGTTTTCCTGGAAAAATCTCGGCGATCGCCTCCAAACTGCTTTTAAAGATAGTTGGCAAGCGGCGCGAGTTTTTGGTTTAAATCCTGGGGGAGGATTATTGCCCGCTTTTGCCAAATTGGATAAGCAAAGAGCCATGGCCGTTTCTATTCTCTACGCAGTTATTTTTGATGTCTGCTTTTCTTTGGGAATGGGATTGTTTTTAGGGCGATCGGGCAAGGTAGGTTTGGGCTATTTTTTAGTATTAATCATTATCGGCATTATCCCCTTTATTAATTTAACAGTTGCCAGCGGTTTTGCCCGAGTCATTTTTAGGAGTGCTGGCAGTTTTTCTGGGGATTTATTTATTGCCGGTGCGTCTCTTTTACCCTTAGCTGCATTGGTGCTAACAAGCGCTCTTTTAAATTACTGGGCTTTGGGGGCAATTATCGGCGTTTTTGCTATTTCTTATATGATGCTGACTCTCTATACCGGTTGCCATCAAATTTCTAATATTTCTGAGTCTAAATCTGCTTTAATTATACCGATTATGTTATTACTTGCTGCTTTACCTTTCGGTTTGGTTGCTGGGTAATTAGAACTTGCTGTCGGCAACCTCCAGTAGGGTGCGCAATGGGCACCTTACAATTAGCGTTCGTAGTAATCGATGAGCGCGATTTAGTAGCAATGGGCACCTTACAATTAGCGTTCGTAGTAATCGATGAGCGCGATTTAGTAG
>CAZUCT010000189.1:14287-14468 GCA_964619285.1 uncultured bacterium
CAATGGGCACTTACAATTAGCGTTCGTAGTAATCGATGAGCGCGATTTAGCCTTAATTTGTAGGTAGGGCGCGCGCGAACCTCCACCCAACACCATTGATTCCGGTTCGCACGCGCCCTACCTACAAGACCTCTCCAAAAATCACCATAGTGAGCCTTTAATATTAAGGGTTTCATCATCT
>CAZUCT010000190.1:0-14402 GCA_964619285.1 uncultured bacterium
ACTACTAACGGGACAATCGCTGAAGCGATTACTACTAACGGGACAATCGCTGAAGCGATTACTACGAACTAGCTTTTTTCAACCTCGCGGGACTATAATAAGATGATGTCCATTTATTCGATAAGGGAGTAGCAAAAGAAATACCGGTCTGGAGTAGGTTGGGTGGAGTGAAACGCAACCCAACATCGGTATCTTATTAATTTGCAAGTCCCTAACTATTATTAAATAACTAACCATGCAAGCTGGAACTACTCTCAGAAATAGGTATCGCATTCTTCAAAAACTCGGCAGCGGCGGTTTTGGGGATACTTATCTTGCGGAAGATAGGGACTTGCCGGGGAAACCTCGGTGCGTTGTGAAACATCTTCAACCCAAAATTAACGACCCGGCAGCGATGCCCGCAGCGAAAAGATTGTTCGAGACGGAGGCGGCGACTCTTTATAAGTTAGGACAGAAGAGCGATCGCGTCCCTACTCTCTATGCCCACTTTGAGGAAGAAGGGCAGTTTTATTTGGTGCAGGAATATATAGAAGGTTCAGACCTTTCTAAGGAGATTTTTCCGGGGAGGCGGTTGAACGAGCTTTACGTTTGGGCTCTGCTGACGGAAATTTTGGAGGCGTTGAAAGTTGCACACCTGCAAAATGTCATCCACCGGGATATCAAACCGCCGAATTTGATGCGGCGAAAGGAGGATAGCAAGATTGTGTTGATTGATTTTGGGGCGGTTAAGGAAATCGAAACTTTGACAGTTAATACTCGGGGGGAAACTAACGTGACTGTTGCGGTGGGAACTCGGGGTTATACGCCTAGCGAACAGTCTAATGGCAGGCCGAAGTTGAGTAGCGATATTTATGCGGTGGGGATGGTTGGCATTCAGGCGTTGACTGGGTTGTTGCCGCAGCAACTGCCACGGGTTCCTGAGACGGGGGAGGTTATTTGGCGCGATTGGGTTTCGGTGAGTGAGGAGTTGGGGGATATTTTGGAGAGGATGGTGCGGGACCATTTTACTCAGCGCTATCAAAATGCGACTGAAGCGCTGGCGGCGTTAGCTTCTGGATGGAAGCAGCTGCAGCAGAAGGGAACGATGATTCAGACTTTTACTACGGTTAAGGTCAATTCCCAAGGAACGATAATAGAAGGACTCCCAGGAGAAGCGGAGGTATTGATCGAAAACCTGGGTAACGGTGTCAGTCTGGAGATGGTATCTATTCCTGGGGGCAGGTTTCTCATGGGTTCGCCAGAAAATGAGGAGAGGCGATATGACTGGGAAGCTCCGCAACACCGAGTCAACGTTCCGGCGTTCTTTCTGGGGAAGTATCCAGTAACGCAGGAGCAGTATCAAGCGGTGATGGGAAATAATCCTTCTTATTTCAAAGGTGCAAACCGCCCGGTCGAACAAGTAAGTTGGAACGACGCGACGAAGTTTTGCCAGAAGCTCTCCCAACGAACGGGAGCCAGTTATCGCTTGCCTTCGGAGGCAGAGTGGGAGTATGCCTGTCGGGCGGGTACTACTACTCCGTTTTATTTTGGGGAAACTATTACTACAGATTTAGTTAATTACGACGGCAACTACACTTATGGTTCCGGCCCCAAAGGCGTTTATCGCAAACAAACAACGGATGTAGGCAGTTTTCCTCCCAATGCTTTTGGTTTGTACGACATGCATGGGAACGTTTGGGAGTGGTGTCGGGATGTTTGGCATGACAATTATCATGGGGCACCCACCGATGGGAGTGCTTGGGAATCTGGCGGGGATAGTCGTTACCGGTTGCGGCGTGGAGGTTCTTGGAACTTCAACCCCTGGAATTGTCGCTGCGCCTATCGCCTCTGGGTCGTTGCGGTCAACTGGCTCAACTACATCGGTTTTCGTGTAGTTCTGTTGCCAGGCGTGTAGTCGTGTCGTTTCCCTCTTGCGTGAGGACTCTTCTTTCCCCTTTGCTCTTTTCCCCTTTTCCTCTCTTTCCTTCTGCTGCCCCGTCAGGCGGCTGATTTTTTTTGGCGACAGGGGGCCTTGAGAAACCGGGTTTTTGCGAAAAACCCGGTTTCTGGCGGGTAACGAGATTAGGGTTAATGAAAATAATATATCGCCGACTTCCACTCTATAATTTAAACATGAAAAGTACCAACAATAGCGGATGAAAAAGCGAAAAATATTAGAAAAGGCACTATTGGGGTCGAAAAACATTAAATTCAGAGAAATGGTAACGCTAATAGAAGCCTTTGGCTTTAGTCTGGCGAGAGTCAATGGTAGCCATCATATCTTTACTCATCCAGACATAAGCGAACTTGTTAACATTCAAAACAACAAAGGCAACGCGAAACCTTATCAAGTTCGTCAATTTCTATCTATTATCGAAGAATACAATCTCATCCTTGAAGAGGAGGAAGAATAATGAAAGATTACCACATCAATATTTTCTATAGCGAAGAAGACGAGGGCTATATCGCCGACATTCCCGACCTCAAATATTGTTCTGCCTTTGGGGAAACGCCGGCATTAGCTTTAGAAGAAGTAGAAATGGCAAAACAAGCTTGGTTAGAAACTGCCAAAGCAGAAGGTAAACCCATTCCAGTCCCCAAATATCGACCGGTTATTTATCAGGTCAAATAGTTTTCTAACAGGGAGCCCGCGTGAAACCGGGTTTTTTCCGGTTTCACGCGGGCGATGGGATTGGTTGACTCACTCTTTAAACAAACAAATTAGAAAATATGAGCGTTCAAATTGTTATCGAACTTCCAGATAGTGCTTTTTCCGCCCTGCGGACTCATCCCGATGTCTTTGTTGGAGAAATGCGTCTGGCGGCAGCCATTAAATGGTACGAACTCGGCAGAATCTCTCAGTCTAAAGCTGCCGAAATCGCCGGCATCAGTCGCCATGAATTTCTCGACGCCCTTTGGCGTTATGACGTTTCTCCCTTTCAGGTAACGCCAGAAGAATTAGCGGAGGAATTAAACCGTGACTAGACAATGGGTAATTAACGCATCTCCTTTAATCGCGATCGCTAAAATTTCCCTAATTCACTTATTACCGGAAATGTGTAGCGATTTGGTGATTCCCGCAGAAGTCGTTCGAGAAATTAACAGCGGTCCCCAAGACGATCCTGCCAGAACTTGGCTTAACGCGGTGGGAGTCTCTTACATTAGAGAAGTCGAGCCCGTCAACCCAATAATCGCAGCTTGGGATTTAGGAATGGGAGAAACTCATGTCATCTCCTGGGCTTACGAAAATCGCAATTATGAAGCCGTCATAGACGATCGCGCCGCCAAAAATGCCGCCAATTCTTTAAACATTCCAGTTCGAGGAACTTTGGGCATAATTTTATTAGCTAAGAAAGAAGGCAGGTTATCCCAAGTCAAACCCTTTTTAGAACAACTGGTTCAAATCGGTTTTAGGGTTAGCCCCGCAATTTTGGCATCCGTACTTCAACTCGCAGGAGAAGAATAATGAAAGATTACCACATCAATATTTTCTATAGCGAAGAAGACGAAGGCTATATCGCCGACATTCCCGACCTCAAATATTGTTCTGCCTTTGGGGAAACCCCCGCATTAGCTTTAGAAGAAGTAGAAATGGCAAAACAAGCTTGGTTAGAAACTGCCAAAGCAGAAGGTAAACCCATTCCAGTCCCCAAATATCGACCGGTTATTTATCAGGTCAAATAGTTTTCGGATTTAACAATACCTTCGCCAGCATCGAGATTTAAGAAACCGGGTTTTTTCAAAAAACCCGGTTTCTGGTGGGCGATGAGGTTTTTTATCGCTAAAGCGATTACTACAAACTAATCTATTGGGAAACCCCGACCTGAAAATTCTGCCCCTTCAAACGTTCGACAACCTGCAAATCTTCCACCCAGAAGCGGCGATCGAAACGAACTAACTGCCGACACGACTTGCCGACAACCATCGCCATCACCGGAACAACTCCCCTTCCCTCTGGGGCGGCATATTCCTCTAACACCATTTTGAGATTTCTCATAAGTTCCCCATCCGCCACCTGTTCGGGCATCAGTTGCAAAACGATCGCCCTCTCCGACATTACCGACACCGACCTTTGGGCAGCAAAACTCTGGGAGGGCGGCGGTGGCGAGTAGGTTTTCGGAAAATCTTCCTCTGGGGGCGGCGGCATCGGCGACGACTCCTCCGCCGCGACTAACTCCAACTTATCCGCAGTTATCTTAACGCGACCTTCCCGTTTTTCCGTTTTGCCAGTCACCAGCAACAAAATTTCCTCCTCCTCATCCCACTCCAATAAATGTTTAAACCGGTTGTAAGTTGACGGGAAAACCGTTACATCCACCTTCCCCGTCTCGTCCTCTATTTCTAGAAACGCCATCTCGTCGTCATTCTTAGTAGTAATGACCTTGACGCGAGTTAACTTCCCGATCGCCTTTACCGATACTTTCTCCGGTTTCTCCTCCAAACTCTCCGCCAAAACGAGATTAGGATCCGACTGCCCCCGCCTCGCCAACTTCGCCGGATGTTCCGACTCCACCGATTCTATTTCTTCCTCTTCTATTTCTACTTCCACTTCTTCTGGTGGCGCGTCGGCGAGAGGAGTTGAAAAAGCGATCGCCTCCACTTTCTCCTCCACTTTCTCCTCCACTTTCTCCTCCACTTTCTCCTCCCCTTCCCCTTCCCCTTCTATATTAATAGGAGAACTTTTTTCCACAGCATCCGCCATCTCCTCTTGGATAGCTTTCGCCTCCTCAACCAACAACTGAACCTCATCATCCTTAGTTTCCGCCTTACCCGCCAGCAGCAAAACCGCCCCCGGTTCATCCAACAAAGGTCCAACCTCCTCAAAAATCTTCGGAAAAATAATCGCCTCCATCTGACCGGTCATATCCTCTATTTGAAGGAAAGCCATGCGATCGCCCTTTTTCGTCGTATGCAACTTTTGACCGGCCACCATCGCCACCACCTTAACTACCCCCTTAGTTTTTTTCTCCTTATCCTTTAATTGGGCGATCGTCAAAGCACCCTCCACCGGGTTAGCCTGCAAAACATATTTAAGTGGATGGTCGGAAACGTAGAAACCGAGTAACTCCTTTTCCTTCTTCAACTTTTCCTTAGCCGAAAAATCAGCTATATTTGTTTTTTGCGGCGCCGACTCAAAAGCATTTTCACTTTCTGCAGTCCCACCCATACCCAAATCAAACAAACTTAACTGACCGATATCTCGATCGCGGTTGCGCTTTTGAGCCCAAGCGATGACATCTGGAAGTTCCGACACTAATTTATGGCGGTTTGGTTCCAGTTTATCAAAAGCCCCGCAATAAATCAAAGATTCCAGACCGCGAGAATTGAGAGCCTGTTGGTTGACGCGATCGCAAAGGTCCGCCAAAGAAACAAACGAACCCTTTTCCTCCCTCGCCTTCAAAATCTCCATAATCGCCGCATCCCCCAAATTTTTCACCGCCGACAGACCGAACAAAATCCTCCCCTTACCATCCCCAGAAGCAGACCTTGGCAGCGGCGTAAAATCCACTTTAGACCGATTAACATCTGGCGGTTCTACCTCTATATTAAAACGCAGACAATTAGCAATGTATTTCTGAACCTTATCTTGGTCCCCACTATTAGCAGTCAGCAAAGCCGCCATATATTCCACTGGATAATTTGCCTTCAGGTAAGCAGTTTGATAGCTGACATAAGCGTAAGCCGTAGAGTGGGACTTATTGAAGCAATATTCAGCAAATTTAACCATTTGCTCGAAAAGGTTTTGAGCCACTCTTGAAGAAACACCTTTTTTAGTAGCGCCATCGATAAATTTTTCCCGATGTTTCTCCATTTCAGCGGCCTTCTTCTTGCCCATTGCCCTCCTCAGGAGATCCGCCTCTCCCAAAGAATATCCCGCCAAATCTTGCGCCATTTTCATAATTTGTTCTTGGTAACAATTATGAACCACCACCCCTTGAGCCAGAAAATAAGGCGAACTCTGGTCCTCCATTTCTAAATCGAAACATTCCGCTTCTCCCGCCTCCTCCACCGAGACGACATAGACCAATCTTGCATCTTGGGAATGGGGAATTGGGAATGGGGAATTGGGAATAGGAGAGCGAACCAAATTAGGGCGAACCGAACTCCTCGACGCTGCCGCCAAAGCAAAAGAAAAATCCGTTTCGCGCAACTGTTTCTTACCACTAGAAACCGGCCGTTTTTCATAAACCCCAGAACCAGCAAAACCATCCGCCGCCCCCTTCAACTCCCAAGCAAACTTATCTCCCTCTGGAGTCAAAAAGCGGTGATTTTTTCCAGCACAAATTACCGTCCCGCTAGACAAAGTAATCTTCAAAATTTCCTTAACCCCACTCCGCCACTGCTTGGCAACTTTCCCCTCCCAAACTCGACTGCCATCAGAAGTTAAAACAGTATCCCCCTTCCTAACATTTTCGATCGCCACCATCGAACCATCGGGTTTATCAATTAAAGTTCCCTTTGGCAAACACAAAACCCCATAAGTCTCTTCCAAAATCGGTTCCAACAAAGAATGGTCGTACCTAATTCCTTCGCGCCCGTGTTTCCTATCTATAAACTTAGGAATCAAACCAGCATCCAGAGGCCCCGGACGATACAAAGCCAAAATCGAAGAAATATCCTCAATACTCGAAGGCTTCAACCTTTTAACAATATCAATCATCCCCGAAGACTCCAACTGAAAAACCCCTTCCAAATCCCCAGAAGCAATCAACTTATAAGTATTCTTAACATCCTCTGGCAACTTTTTCTGACTTCCTTTTGCCTTAATTGCCATCGCCTTCCTCTCATCCGCCGGCAAACTTTCCGCATCCAAAACCAAATTATGATTTTGATAAATTGCCTTCGTCGCATTCTGGATAATCGTTAAATTCTTCAGCCCCAGAAAATCCATTTTCAACAGACCCAAAGCCTCCAAATCTTCCATAAAATACTGAGTAATAACTGCCCCGTCATTATTACGTTGCAAAGGCACAATTTCATCCAGCGGATCCTTAGAAATCAAAACCCCCGCCGCGTGAACCCCAAAAGTCTTATTAGTACCCTCAATAGTTATCGCCATATCTATCCACTGACGAACTGGAATTTCTCCCGCCGGTTCCCCCTTGGCATCTGTAATTTTTACCATTCCTTTATCGTAAGCTTCCTTAAACTCCGGCGAAGGAGTTTCCTCAGAAACCATCACCTTTAACTTAGTAGGCTTTCCCCGAGAAACCGGAATCAACTTTGCCATTTTATCCGCCTCCCCGTAAGGCACTCCCAACACCCGGGCGACATCTTTTAAAACAGCCTTAGAAGTCATCCTATTAAAAGTAACAATCTGCGCAACTTTATCCACTCCATATTTCTCGGTAACATACTTAATCATGTCATCTCGCCGGTCAATAGAAAAGTCCGTGTCGATATCTGGCATTGACTTCCGTTCCGGGTTCAAAAATCGTTCAAATAATAACCCGTGATGCACCGGATCGATATTAGTAATCTTCAAAGCATAAGCCACCAAAGAACCCGCAGCGCTTCCCCGTCCCGGCCCCACCGGAATATTATTATCCCTGGCAAATTTAATATAATCCCAAACCACCAAAAAATAGGTCGAAAAACCCATTTTCTCAATCATGCCGAGCTCGTATTTCAACCTTTCCTCGTACTGGGGATATTGTTGGGAAACATCGCTTTTTTCCTTGACTTTTAACCTTTCAAACAACCCCTCCCAGGAAACTTGTTGTAAATAAGTTTCTGGCTTATGACCGCTAGGAATGGGATAATTAGGAATGCGGGTATCGCCAAAAAGGTTGTACTTATCAACTTTGCCCGCGACTTCTAAAGTATTAGCGATCGCCTCTTCTATTACCTCATCCTCCAGATGGTCTCGAAACAGCATTTTCATCTCTTCGCCAGACTTCAAATATTCAGTACCGCTGTAGCGCATTCGCTTTTCTTCAGTTATCAATTTTTGAGTATTAATACAAAGCAAAGCATCGTGAGCGTCAACATCCTGACAATTAGTAAAGTGGGAGTCGTTGGTCGCGATTATTTTTATTCCTAATTCTTTAGCAATTTTGACAATAGCGACGTTAATTATCCGGTCTTCTTGATAGCCGTGGTCTTGTATTTCTAAATAATAATCTTCGCCAAAGATTTTTTTGTACCATTTGACAGTTTTCCGCGCTTGGTCTATGTCGCCTTTTAAAATATTTTGGGGCACTTCCCCCGCCATACAACCGCTGGTAACAATCAAACCTTCGCCGTGTTTTTCTAATAATTCCTTATTAATACAAGGTCTGGCAAAAATGCCTTTACCTTGGAAACCTTCCAGATGAGAAATAGTAGTTAACTTAACTAAATTTTTATAACCTTCGGTGTTTTTAGCTAAGACAATTTGATGGTATTTTTTCCGTTTGGTTTTCTTATCTTCAAGGTCGCCGTTAACGACGTACATTTCGTTGCCGATGATGGCCTTAATGTTCTTATTTCGACAGAGTTTGATTAACTGAAGCGCCCCATACATGACCCCGTGGTCCGTCAGGGCGATCGCCGGCATCCCTAATTCTGCGGCCCGGTCGATTAATTGGGGCAGTTGGGACGCTCCGTCCAGAAGGCTGTAGTCGCTGTGGGCGTGCAGGTTGACGTAGGACATGGTAATGGGTAATGGGTAATGGGTAATGGGGAATGGAGAATTTAAGGTAAGGGAGTAGCAAAAAAACAAAGTACCAGTCCTTCGTAGGTTGGGTGGAGTGAAACGCAACCCAACACCGGTATGTTATTAAATTGCAAGTCCCTAAATCTATTTTAGAACACTCCCAGAAAGACGGCAGATAATTTTTTATTATCATTTTTTTTTCTTCGATAAAAAATTTAAAAGCGAAAATAGCAAAAAAGGCGTCGAAGCCGGTTTTTAGCTCTATAATGGAAGTGGTGCCCGTAGGAAAACGCGATCGCATCCTCGAAACAAATTTTAAGCGAAAGCGTTGAAAAACAAGGGACAGAAGAAAATTCGCCCCAGCCACAAAAACGGCGAATTTTCAAAAATTAGGCATTGGGTGTGGGGGAGGTAGAGGTGGCGCTTGGGATGACAAGTATAAAATGCGATCGCCACCACGAAAACAACAACGGCCACTATCCTTAATTTCTACTTCTGGCCATCAACCTTTTTATCTTTTTTTCTCCCTATCGAACTTTTAGCTAAAAAAAAAGTTACAATAGGAGAAACAAGCATCAAAGTTTTAGAGATGACAGATTTTCCTGGAGAATACGATAGTCCTTGGAAAGCGGGACTAGAACAGTATTTTCAGCAGTTTGTAGAATACTGCTTTCCCAAAATCTATCCTAATATAGACTGGGGCCGTTCTTACGAGTCGATGGACAAAGAATTAGAACAAGTTGTCCGCGATGCCGAATTGGGCAGACGCTTGGCCGACAAGCTCTATAAAGTTTGGTTGAACGATGGAACGCAAGCTTGGATACTCATCCACGTTGAAGTTCAGGGCCAATACGAGCCGGGTTTTGCCGAGCGTATCTACGTTTACAACTATCGGTGTTTTGACCGCTTTCGCCAACAGGTAGTTAGTTTGGTAGTATTGGGAGATGAAAGGCCATCTTGGCGGCCCTCGTCTTACGGATACAAGTTTTACGGTTTTCGACTTCATTTAAAGTTTCCTATCGTCAAGTTATTAGACTACGAGTCGAACTGGGACGCTTTGGAGCAAAGTAGCAATCCATTCGCCGTGATGATAATGGCCCATCTGAAAACCAAGGCCACTAAAGACGATATGGAACAGCGGCGACAGTGGAAATGGGCCTTAGTGCGCGGCCTTTACGACCGTGGCTATAATAAAGTAGACATCTTGGAACTTTTCCGGTTGGTCGATTGGATGATGACTCTGCCAGAGGAGTTGCAAGATGACTTTGAGCGAGAACTAGAACGTTATCAGGAGGAGAGTAAAATGCCTTTACTGAGTCAGATAGAAACCCGGGCCATGGGACGGGAAGCCTTGCGTAGTGGACGCGAGTCAGCGCTGACCGCCTTAGAAGTGCGCTTTGGGGAAGTGCCAGGGGCGATCGCCGATACTATTAATAGCATTGACGATGTGGCCTTTTTGAAGCAACTTCTCAGGCAAGCAATTGTGATTCCTTCCCTTGAGGAATTTGAGCAGTTGTTGACCTCGGAGCAAAACTAAAGGGCTAGTTATGGTGGGGGTAACTTTAATGAGGTTGCCTCCACATCTTTATTTGGAGGTTCCCCCCTTTTCCAGGGAGAAGGGGGGAGGCAAAGTTTGACGTTAATCTTTTCCCGATCGCCTCCCTTTAATTATCTTTTGCGCTATCCACCACGCCCCACCAGCACAAACTACGCTGGCAATTAAGGCAACTATAAACGGGTGAGGGTGTAGGAGGGGGCGATCGCTACTCGGTACAGTCCAAGGTTGAGTTATCAAACCCGAGGTGGAAGCGACGATCGCCCCCGCTGCTATGCCCACGCCTACGGCCTGGAGCTGGTCTTCCAAAGCTTTTTCTGCCTTCAAAAGTTCGCGATCGCGTTGAGCTTGGTCTATTTCGACGATGCCTCGGATGGAGGCGATCGCCTGAGTTATTAAATCGGTACCGTGTTGGAAATAGCCCAAGTCTGCTTGAATTTGTCGGCGGAAATGGGGGGCGGTTTCAGTGCCGAAATATTGGAGAAAAGATAGTTCTTGTTTCTCCATTCCTAGCTTCTCAGAAATCAGATTTAGAGTTTCATTATAATTGAAAAGATTTATCTCAATTGTTTTGCTAAAATCTTCCATTTTTCTCAGCAGGCGAGTGTAAGTTAAAGACTCTTGGGCGAAGTATTTTAACTGAGTTTTAAAATCATCCAGATAATAATCGCTAGTGGAAGTATCGCAATGTTTATCGAGTTTTTCTTGGAGTTCGTCTAGGTTTTTTTCGATTTGAGAATATCTTCTATCTAGTCCTTGGTAAATTTGGCGAGTGTCGTTAAAAGACTTAAGAATTTTAGCGCGATAAAATAGTAAATCCATGAGATTATTTAGGCACTGATTAACTTGATGGTGCGCTTTTTCGTCGCGAAATAACCAGATGAGAACTTGATAATTATTAGTCTTATTGCCATATTCAAAAATCGAACTACCAAATAACTCTCCAAAGCGGTATAGTGGCGGGTTGTTGTCCTCGAATAATCCTTGATAGCAATTATTAGCGAGTTGGCGCAAATATTGGGCATCCCGTTGTTTGTTAAAAGTTGGCAAATAGGCCGTAATTAACAAATTTTGCCCTAAGAATTTTTCCAGTTCTGGTAATAGTAAAACTCCCTGGGGATTAAGTTTTTTGATAGTCTCAAAATCTACCTCTTCGAGGGGTTCTATTTCGTCGTCGTAACCGAGATTAAAGAACAAGCCACAGCTATCTTTAATTTGCCAAGGTTGAGCAAAACCAGAAACCTTTGGCGAGTTAGATAAACTGAAAGAGATAGCTTCTTTATTATCCTTAAGTAAAAGGCGGTTTGTCGAAGCAACATCCAGAGATTCCGTCAGAGTTACGGTGGTAAATTGACTTAAAATAGCGTCGCACTCCTCCCAAAAAGAATTACTTTGCTCCTTCAAATGATAAGCAAATAAATAGATATTGGGTGCTAATAGACTGTTTTTTGATTGAGAGTTCATTATGTTTTCACTTGAATTGTTTAAGAAATACGAAGCAGGGAGATTTGAGCGGGCCCAGAAACCCGGTTTCTGCTAGAAACCCGGTTTCTTAATAGATTTATGTTACGCCAAAAACCAGGTTTCTGGCAAGACTATTCTCCCAGCAGAAACCGGGTTTTTGGCAAAAACCCGGTTTCTTAGGTCTCCCAGAACTTTGGCGATCGCTTAGGTTAACGAGCTTTCTCGAAATTGGCCATCATCCCATAATAATCAGACCTTAAACTAGATTAACCCTATTTTTTAAGCTATAATCTTTTCTATAACTTAAACACAGGAGCAAAACCATGATGAATTTTGTCAACCCAAAGGTCGATTATGCCTTTAAAAAAATCTTTGGTTCCGAGGAAAGCAAGCAAATCTTAATTAGTTTTCTCAATGCCATAATTTATAAGGGAGAAAAAGTCATTCAATCTCTAACCATTCTTAACCCTTATAACCCCGGCAAAATTATCACTTTAAAAGATACTTATTTGGATGTCAAAGCAGTTTTAGCCGATGGTTCTTTGGTGGTAATTGAGATGCAAGTGGCGCGGATGACTGCTTTTAGCAAAAGGATAACCTACAACTTGGTGAAAGGTTATGCAAATCAGTTGAAAACAAGAGAGAAGTATTATTTGTTAAATCCTGCTATAGCTTTAACAATTACGGATTTTATTTTGTTTGAAGACGAGGAGGATTTTATTAATCCCTTTGTCTTTAAACATCAAAAGAAAGACTGGGAATATCCAGATAAAGAATTGCAATTAATTTTTGTGGAATTGCCGAAGTTTAAGAAGAGTTTGGAAGAGTTACAGACCTTGGCTGATAAATGGCTTTATTTCCTCAAAGAGACGGGAGATTTGCCGGGGATACCAGAGATTTTGGGGGAAGTAGAAGAGATAGAAATGGCTTTAAATATTGCCAACCAAATTAATATGAATGCGGAAGAATTAGAAATCTTTGAAAATCGAGGAATAGCTCTCCAAGATGAAAGGGGGCGGCTAAGTTATGCGGTAGAACAAGCACAGCTTAATCAAACAATGGCTATAATTATGCGCCAACTGAAAAAGCGTTTTGGAGACATTCCAGCGGCAATAAGCAGTCAAGTTGAGGGTTTGTCTTTGGAAGATTTGGAAGTTTTAACAGAGGATATTTTGGATTTTAATAGTTTGGAAGATTTGCAAAGTTGGCTGGAAGAGCGAAATTAACTATAGCAATCCTAAATGATTTGTAAATTTTCGAGTGCGAGCATCCCTGCTCGCGGCTAGGCCCACATACCTTCGCCAGCATCTAGATTTAAGAAACCGGGTTTTTTCAAAAAACCCGGTTTCTGGCGGGCGAGTTAGCCATTTTCTTGCAGGCATTTTTATTTTGGCGAAGGTATTGTTAATAGATTTAGTTGCCCCACCAGAAACCCGGTTTCTTAGGTCTCCCCGCTATTTGGTTTAACTTTCTCGCTTTCTTGCGGCAACTTGCCTCGCAAAACTTCGGAGATTTGCGGATGGCGGTTATCGAGAGTTCTGTTCTCTTCTTGCTGAGTGGGAGTACTCTTTTCGGGGTCGAATTTTTTACATTTCCCTGTTGCCACTACCGCGTCAGTTAATTTTGGATACTCCGCGCACCACTCCCCCAATTTCTCGGCGAATACTTCGTTGGAATCATCTTTATGAGCTTGTACTATTTCATTAAGCTTATCTAAACTATCAATTGCCCCCGATGTCTCAAAAATGTTCTTGGGGTTGGTTTGCCAAACGTTTAGAAAAGCGGCTATTATTTCTTCTGGGTTCATTTTTTCCTCCTGGATTTAATCGGGTTGTTAATTGACTACTGTCCGACGGCGCAAAATGCCGCCCAATAATAAGGAGACTCATAAGGTTGGTAATCTGCTTTGTAACCCCAAGCAAATTTGCCCTTAATTGTCCGTTTCCGTTCCTCCCTCACTAACTTACATCCCTCAACCCATTTTAACAACTCCCCCACCGTCACTCCTCGCATCCATTCCTGGGTTTGCTTCAAGGCCAAGGCAACGGGAGGGCGACCTTCTCCCAACAAGAGAGTCTCGTAAAAGTGGATGGTAAAAATCGCCGTCGAGACATCATCCACCGCCCATAACGTCCCCAAGACGTTGCGAGAACCGGCAAAGAAAAAGCCGGCTAGTATACTGATATATTCATCGCTGGTGGTAGTAATATCCGTGACCCCCGTTTCGCAGGCAGACAGGACAACCAGACGACAGCGCCGCAACCGCAGGTTAAAGATTTCGGGCAAAGTGAGACATTTCTCGGCGTCAAAGTCGCCCCGCCGCGAACGAATGCGGGGTTTGTCCGGCGAAGTGGGTGTCGTTGCCGCTAGTTCGGCACCGGCGAGGATGAGGCCGGAATTGCGGGGGTTGGCAAAATTAAAATAGCCGTGACAGGAGAAATGGGCGAAACCGGTCTCTTTTAGCACCGCCTCCCCTTGCCGGAATCCCGTTTTACTGGCAGTTTCTCCTTTTAAAACCGTCGCGGGGTTGAAGGCAGTTTGAATAGCTTCCACTTCGATATCCGTATAGGCTAAATCTGCCGTGGGGTTTTGGATGGCAAACAGAGAGGCATCTTCGGTGGCGCTATTTTCCGATAATGATATCTGCAAAATTTGACAGCTAGGGGCATAGCGTATCCCTTCGGGGAAAAGGTCGGCGAGAGTAGCAGCCATTTTCCCGTAGGTTGGGTGAAGTGAAACGGAACCCAACGCAGTAGATGTTGGGTT
>CAZUCT010000191.1:0-14201 GCA_964619285.1 uncultured bacterium
TGACAATTGTCATTGAGGTAAGGTCAAAAAAAATGTAACCAAATTGGTGACAAAAATCTCCCCTACTGACAATTGTCATTGAGGTAAAGTCAAAAAAAAGTGCGCAATTGCGCACAAAAATTGGACATCAAAAGTTAAAGGCCCAAAAAAGTGCGCCAATGGCGCACAAAAATTGGACCGTTTTCAAATTTTGCCTGACTTTTGCCTTTTGCCTCTTGCCTCTTGCCTTTTAATTAAGACTGAGCCACTTTTGAGCGTTAAGCCTTTGAACCACTCCAAACACTAACAGGTCTAAAGTAATTCTGCGCTCGTCAATTAAAAAAGGCTCGATAGTCGTGGCCTTACTACCGTTATCGGTGCAGGAAAAAGCCCTTTGGCCTTTAATATCTTTTTTCGGGAAATAAACGTTAAACTGACGCTGACCGTTTTTAAACTTGCCCGCTACCTGCCAACATTCCTCAGAAGAGTTCAAAGGTAACTTTTGCTTAATCAAAGTCACTTCTAAATCGTTAATTCCCTCTTTAGCCAAAGCTTCTTGCAAAGCTGGCAAATAATCCTGCTGAATAAACTCCGCAAAAGGTTTATCCTCAACCTTTGGGGGCTTTTCCTTTTTTGCCTTAGCTGGTGCTTTAGCCTTCTTTTCTTCTTCTGCCATCGATCGCTCCTGAATAGTTAGATTTCAGCGTAGGCCCGTTCGATTAAACGACGAGCCAGGGTTTGAATGCCCGTATGTTCATAATAATTGGTTGTCATGTCCAAAAACGCCGCAAGATAATCTAACTTGTCATCGGCCACGTCCATATAGTTTTGTAGGTTGTTAACGACCTTTCGGGGAGTTAAGTCATGTTCGCTGACAAAATCTCCCATCCACCCGGAAACCGAGGACACAGATTCTCCAATAAAGCCCAGCTTACTATCGGCATCATCCCCGGGTATATCCTCCCGCATTTCGTTAAAGGCCTGGTGGTCTTCGAGATCCGAAGGAGTCAACTTTTCGATCCAACCGAGAACGGTTTCTAGAAAATCCGGCCCCAGGGGAATCAAACCATCAAAGCAAACTAAAGCTGCCATTCGCATCAGAGATTCTCCGCCGTAGTCTCCTAAAGCGCCGACAAAATCGCCGATACTGTCTCCTGGGATGCCGTTAATTTGGCAAAAACCTAATAATTCGGTTACGACTTTTAGGGATAGGTCGATAGTTTGAAGTTTGTCAGCTTTGGGAGTTAGTTTATTGAGAAAGCCTAAAAAGGAAACGCTCTCCCCTACTTTATTGGCCATTGCTGCCGTACCCATAGCCCGGCCAGAACTGCTAATAGTTTGGTACATCCACAGGGCTCGTTGATATCCTTCCGATTTATCGTTGTAAAGATAAATTGCCCTTTCGCCAATTTGCTGAATTAGTTCTTCGTCGTCTTCGCCAGTAATGGTTTTAATCGTATTGTCAAACCCTACCAGATTCTCCCATTCACCCGGAATTACAAAGTCCAGGGCGCGAAGGGCCTTAATCGTCATGTTATCTGTGGGGAGTTCGTCAACTAATTCGTAGATGGGTTTGCTCATTTGAGATTCCTTTTACTATTGGGTTCTAACGCTGTCGAAACCCGGTTTTTCTAAAAAACCGAGTTTCTGAGATACTCTAAAAAACCGGGTTTCTGAGATACCGATTATTTTAGTCTGGCCAGGCCGTTAAGATCGAATTTTTGCAGCCAAGCTTCGCGATCGCTTTGGCTGAAAGAATCAGCCCGAGATTGGACTTTTACTTGGAAACGATTGTTAACGAGAACCACCGTAGAATTTTTCCCTTGTTGGACTGCGGGATAACCGCCGATTTTTTGACTGGCGTTTTGGAATTTTTGGGCAGCAGAGGGGTTGCCGGCGACATCGCTAATAGATAAAACTGCCACATCCTGTCCCCCTTGTTTCAGTTTAGCCTCGGCAAAGCCTCGTTTTTCCTGGGCGAACACGCGATCGAACCCTCCTCCCGATTGGGGGAAGAATTTATTAAATTCCCCACCAGATACTTCTTGCTTATTTTGCTGCTTTGTTTCTCGCTGCCCGCTACGGGAGGTACTTTCCTTTTGGGCTTGCTCGTAGCCCGCATTTTTGGGAGTAGTACCGCCACAAGCGGAAACCAGTAGTAAGACTGATATTAGTAACGGGGCTAAAATTTTTTGCCAACGACGAAAAGCCATCTGTTTCTCCTAATGAGTATCTTGTTACAATTCTGACTCAAACATTGCTAATTGTCAATGGTAAATTGTCAATTGTCAATTGTTAATCGTTAATTGACCGTTAACAATTGACCATTGACCATTGACTATTGACCATAAACTCAGTTCGTGGTAAACTAATCGGGCAGTTGTCTAATCCCTAATTATCGTCAACCCATGAATTCTAATTATTCCCTAATCTTAGCAACAGATTTAGACGGAACTTTTTTAGGAGGTTCCGAACAACAACGGGCAGACTTTTATCAATACTTACAAAAAAATCGCGATCGCCTCCTCTTAATTTTTGTCACCGGACGAGACTTAGATTTAGTTCGAGAATTGTACGATTATCCTAATTTTCCCCAACCAGATTACATTATTGGCGGCGTGGGAACTACAGTAGTAGCTGCTAATTTAGAACCCGTAACGGCACTGCAAAATTGGATAGAGGGAATTTGGAACAACTCTAACGATCGCGTTAAAGAATTATTAGCAAACGAACCAGGAATTAAACTGCAACCTATCTCTCCCGAACGTCGCGTTTCCTATTTTTACAACTTGGAAGAACTTCAAGAAAGCACTTTAAAAAAGATAGTCGATGCCGGCTTTGATTATATTCAATCCGCCGATGTTAATTTAGATGTAATGCCCAAAGGCGTCTCCAAAGGACCGACTTTGCTAAAATTAATAGAACTGCTGGAACTCAACTCAGAAAATGTAGTTCTGGCTGGGGATACGCTTAACGATTTAACCCTTTTTGAAACAGGTCTTAAAAGCGTTGCTGTCGGCAATTCAGAACCAAAACTGGTCGAAAAAATTAAAATAATGGATAATGTTTATCATAGTCCTTATCCAGGTAGTGCGGGAATTTGGGATTCTTTAAAATATTATCAAAAGGAATTTTAGAAATTATCGGCTAGAAACCTGGTTTCTGAATTTTCAAGAAGCCCGGTTTCTGAATTTTAGTTTTTTTTATTTAAAAAAAGTAAGTTTATGGAGACTAGAGAATCTCAAAAAGATAGGGATTTAAAAAGAGAACAAACCAGGAAAGTAATCGAAACTTTAGAAGCTTCAGAGCCCAGAACAACTCAAGCTAAAATTATCGCTGTTCTTGGGGCAGGTGCTTGGGGTTCTGCTTTAGCAAAATTAGCACGACATAATAACCATGAAGTGCGTGTGTGGTCCCGCAGTATGGATGTAAGTTTAGAGGAAGTTATAAGGGATGCAAATATTTTAGTTTCAGCCGTATCAATGAAGGGAGTAGTACCCACTGCAGCTAAAATAGAAAAAATTAAATTGCCCCCTCAAACTATAATTGTAACTGCTACAAAAGGATTAGATGCAGAAACTACTCGCACTCCTTCTAAAATTTGGGAAACGACATTTCCTAAAAATCCCATTGTAGTTTTATCCGGTCCTAATTTTGCTAAAGAAATCGAGGAAAAATTACCCGCAGCAACAGTAGTTGCTAGTAAAAATTTGCCAGACGCAGAAGCAGTACAAAAGGCTTTTGCCTCCGGTGTTTTTAGAGTTTATACGAGCAGCGATCCGGTTGGTACCGAGCTGGGCGGTACTTTGAAAAACGTCATAGCGATCGCCACCGGAGTTTGCGATGGTTTGCAACTCGGAACTAATGCAAAATCGGCTTTATTAACCCGCGCTTTGGCAGAAATTATTCGCATCGGCACTCTTATGGGAGGGAAAACAGAAACCTTTTTCGGATTATCTGGTTTGGGAGATCTGCTGGCAACTTGTAGCAGTTCTCTCAGTCGCAACTATCGCGTCGGTTACGGTTTATCCCAGGGGAAAACTCTGGATGAGATTATGACAGAATTACAAAGCACTGCTGAGGGTGTTAATACTACTAACGTTCTTATAGATATTGCTAAAAGAGAGCAAATACCCGTGCCTATTTCTTGGCAAGTTTATCTTTTACTTAATAATAAGATTACACCCCAAGAAGCGGTAGCGGCTTTGATGGGACGAGATTTAAAATCGGAATTTAGTAATGGGTAATTAACAATTAACAATTAACAAAAAAAGGAAATTATGGCTAGGAAACGTTTGATTATTGAAATGGGCATGGGGATAGATCAACACGGACAGGAACCGACAGTGGCCGCCGCTAGGGCCGTTCGTAATGCCATAGCTCATAATGCCTTACCCGGTGTTTGGGAAGTGGCAGGTTTAAGTCATCCAGATGAGATGATTGTCGAAGTACAAGTGGCGGTGCCTTATCCAGAAAGAGTGCGTCAAGAAGAGGTATTGGCAGCGTTACCTTTTGGCAAGAAAAGTCTTAAAATTGAGCATGGGGGAATGGTAGTTCAAGGGAGGGCGATCGTCGAACTTAACGATAAAAATGATGAAATGTTAATTGCCGTGGCGGCGGTAACTGTTTCGATTGAAACTGAGTAACTGAGGTGTATCTCAATTAATCAAAAACCATGCTAATTAAAAATTAAAATCAATGAGAAAAATTTTAAGCTGGAATTTCTGCATACTTTTATGCATTTCACTGGTGACAGTAAGCTATATTTTTCCAGCTTATCTCCAACCAGTTACAGCTCAAAGGATCCCACAACCCCAGATTCAAGCTTTAGAACCTTCCCTGGAAAATCCCGAGATTTATTCTTTTGTTACAGAAGGATTTAATTATGCAGTAGAACTCTACGGCGAACCCAGAATCACGGTAAATAAAATTAATTTACAGTTATATTCAAGACCTTTAACTGCTATTAACAATCCAGAAACAGGCGATTTTACTATTTACTTAAATAGACGACCTTCAGAATATGCTTTTTACGGTCAATTATCCCATGAAATAGGTCATCTTTTGAACGCTCAATTATTAGATTGTTATGTAGAAGGCACGAATATGGTTTTTGCTGAAAAAATGCTAAAAAGGAAAGGGTTAGATTGGAGCGGTTGGGAAAGTTATTTTCGTCAAGGCTACGAACCCTTCTATGGCTCGACTTATTTTATGATGAAAGATGTGGCCGAGATTGCAGGTCGGGCAAATATGCAAAGGCTCCTCAGTTTTGCCGTTTACAATGATGAAACTCAACAGTGGATGCACGTCGATATTAATGGTTGGCTTTCTGCCATGTCTGATTATGTAAAAGCTGAGGTAAAGAAGGTTATTAATAAACAGATTTCAACCGTTCGAGAAACAGTTACATCGACATTTACTTGTCGGGAACCCAATTGAATTTTACTAATCAAGCGGTATTAGAAACTAAAGTTCTAAGGATAAATCAAAAATGAATTACGAAATCAAAAAAAGGTTGAATGCTTTTTTAAATCTCAGGGGTTCTGTAGTTCCTAGTATTTGGTTGCCCGTGGTAATTAGCATGATTGCTAGTGCCATAATTACGATTTGGTATAAAAGCGGTGCTATTTGGCTCAATCGACCAGCTTTAGTTAGTTTAATTCCTAGTGTCGTTTTGGGGTTGTTGCTAGTTTTTAGAAGTAATACATCCTACGATCGCTTTTGGGAAGGGCGCAAACTTATCGGCAGTATTATCATTAATTGTCGTTCTTTAGGGACGCTGTTGTGGGTCAATATTCCCGAAAAAAATCCAGAAGATACGGCAGAAAAAATCGCCAAAATTCGACTGCTAGCAGTTTTTTTTATAGCTGTTAAGTTACATTTAAGAAAAGAACTAGCCAACGAACAAATTAAATCCCTGGTAACGGAAGAGCAATATTTAGAACTAAAAAATGTCTCTCATATGCCTTTAAGAATCATCAAATGGATGGGAGATTATTTCAAAAAAATGTACGATCTCCATTACATCGACAGCATTCAAATGACGGCATATAACCAATTACTAGAAGAATTAGTCGGATTTTCAACGGGTTGCGAGCGAATTTTAAATACTCCCATTCCCCCTGCTTATAATATTCACTTAAAACATTTATTATTTATTTTTTTGGGGCTCGTGCCATTTACTCTGCTGGAAAATTTAGGTTGGTTGACTATTCCTGCGGTGGGAATCATCACTTTTGCTTTGTTAGGTATTGAAGCGATCGGTCTGGAAATAGAAAATCCTTTTGGTTACGATCCCAACGATTTGCCGTTAGATAACCTTAACAACGTACTTCATTTCAATCTCGAAGAATTAATGATGTCTGATTCTCCAAAAGAATATTAGATTGTGGCGCAGTTTTAGGTAACTGGGGATGCTTGCTGAAAAATCAAGTTGATTTTTTGACGAGCAAAATCTCCAGTTCGTCGTACAATCGATCTAGAGAGTCTGCCTGTGTATTCTCAAAGAACTAGGTCTTTTGGTATCCCAGAAACCCGGTATGCCTGAAAAAACCGGGTTTCACAGGCGGACTCTCCAGTCGCTATGACGAGCGATGTTTTGAAAAATTTTAGATAAGGAACTTTCGTGGTATTTTCAAGAGCTAGCGGTATTTTATTACATCCAACTTCCTTCCCCAGTCGCTTTGGTATTGGCGATTTGGGGCCGGAAGCTTATAAGTTCGTCGATTTTTTGAAAGAAAGCGGACAACAATTATGGCAGGTACTCCCACTTGGCCCGACGGGATTTGGTAATTCTCCCTATTTATGTTATTCGGCAATGGCAGGCAATCCCTTTTTAATCAGTCCGGAAAAATTGCGGGATAACGATTTGCTAACTGATGAAGATTTAGAAGCATTTCCCGAGTTTTCTGCCGATAAAGTAGATTACGATGGCATCATTGCAGCCAAAAACTCTTTGCTACAGAAGGCTTGCAATAATTTTAAGCATAAGGCCACCGAAGAACAAAAAACAGCTTTCTCGGAATTTTGCGCTACCAAGGGCTATTGGTTAAGCGATTATTCTCTGTTTATGGCCATTAAGGAGGCTCGCGAAGGGGCGAGTTGGAATACCTGGGATGAGGCGATCGCCCGCCGCGTACCAGCAGCAATAGCTGAATGGCAGCAACGGTTAACCGATGAAATTTACTACCATAAATACCTCCAGTTTGAATTTTTCCGTCAGTGGGCAGAGCTCAAACAATATGCTAACGACAATGGAGTTAAAATCTTTGGCGATTTAGCTATTTATGTGGCCCACGATAGCGCAGATGTTTGGGCTCATCCAGGGCTCTTTTGCCTTGACGGAGAAACGGGAGAACCGTCACTAATGGCAGGAGTGCCACCAGACTACTTTAGCGAAACCGGTCAGTTGTGGGGCAACCCCGTTTATAGATGGGAAAGGTTGCAACAAGAGAATTTCCACTGGTGGGTTTTGCGAATTCAATCAATCTTAGATTATGTTGACTTGATTCGCATCGACCATTTCCGAGGTTTGCAAGCTTTTTGGGCGGTGCCCCAAGGAGAAACTACTGCTATTAATGGAGAGTGGATCGAAGCTCCAGGAGAGGAGTTTTTTAATCTTCTCGACGAAAAGTTAGGCAAATTGCCATTTATTGCCGAAGATTTAGGCTTAATCGACCATAAAGTGGAGGCTTTGCGGGATAAGTTTGGGTTTCCGGGGATGAAGATTTTGCATTTTGCTTTTGATTCTGGACCGGATAATCCTTATTTGCCTTACAATTACAATGGGTTTCAATGGGTGGTTTATACAGGGACTCACGATAATAATACGACGGTTGGTTGGTTTGAGGAGCGTTCGTCAGAAGCGCGGGAACGAGTTACTCGCTATTTGGGCTTTACTTCCGATTGGGGTATCCACTGGGAGCTGATCCGTTTAGCTATGTCTTCGGTGGCTGTTTATGCTTTGTTTCCTTTGCAGGATGTTTTGGGCCTGGGAGGGGAGGCGAAGATGAATAAACCGAGTACTGCTGAGGGGAATTGGGATTGGCGTTACCGCTCCGAGATGCTGACGGGGGAGGTGAGCGATCGCCTGAAATCCCTGACTGAGGTTTATGGCCGCCTGCCTCAAGAAGAAGGCCATCTGCCATAGGCCATAGGCCATAGGCAATAGGTAATGGGATAACAGTAAGTGGGCTACTCTTGCCTTTTCCCCTCTTGCCTCTTGCCTCTTGCCTCTTGCCTCCTATTTAATTTTGAACTGCTTCTGCTCCTTGGTAGGGATTATCGGCTTTCCAAACTAATTCTTCTACTGCCCCTGGTTCGCCTACTTTCTTTGCTTGCTCGTTGTTATAAGCTACTAGGAGACCTCCTGCATTGCCTGCAACAAAGACTAATTTCTCCCGAGCTTGCCAAGTCTTTTGAGTTCCGGGCTTCAAGGTTCCCACAAACTCGATTTTGCCATCAATTTCAATAGATACCCAAGATTCTTCTTGAACGATAACGCTCACGGTTATCGGTCCATTTTGGTTCTGAGATTTATAGGTACTTTCTAAAGACTGACTAGAAGATGACTGGGGGGAATTTTCAAGGGAATTCTGAGAAGAGCTAGCAACCAAACGAGCTCCTTCTCCTGAGTTTTCCTCCTTTTTTTGCTCTATTTCTTCAGGGTCAGTCAAGGTCGGAGAGTTAGAATTTTCCTCTGGCGAATAGGAAATTAGGGATGCCTTAGAGAGAATATGAATCGAGAAAATAACTAGAAAAATATAGACAACATAAAGATGGTGGGCTTTTAATTTTTGGGGCACATATACTTGAGGTTGGGGAGCAGGCTTCCCTCTGGGTTTAGTAGGAAATAAACTAGCGAATTGTGTTCCATCTAAGTCGAGAACTTTAGCATATCGCTCGATTAAACGCTGGGTGTAGATAGCCTCTGGCAGTTGGTCGAGGTTTCCTTCTTCTATAGCTTCAAGCAGGTGGGATCGAATCATCGTCTTTAATGCCAATTTGTCTAAGCTGATGGATTTTGCTTCGCGAGTTTGGCGCAATTTTGCTCCAATTGCTGCTAATTTTTCGGCTTGTTCTGGATCGAACCAGGGCTCGTTTGATGAATTAAATAATTGATTTTTCATATTTCAAATTCCTGCCCGTTCGCGGGAAATTTTACCGATTTTCAAGTTGTATAACAGGCATCCTGCCTGTTGCAAAAAAAACATTTCACTGTCTTTTAGGGGTCGATATTGACCTCCTGGCAAGATTGGTTTTCCAGGAGATTGTAATTGAATCGGACCGATCGCCGTACGGTGCAATTTAACCACTGGATGTCCCAGTTGCTCTGCTACTCGGCGAATTAGTCTATTTCTTCCTTCATATATAACCACTTCTAACAAAGTTTGGGAAGAAGCCCTGCCCTGCAATACTCGGACTTGAGCGGGTAATGTTTTTTTAGCAGATAAGATGATACCCTGACGCCATGATTCTAGAACTTTTTGGGAAGGATGGCCTTCTACTAAAACTTGATATGTTTTGGCAACCTGATGTCTGGGATGGGTCAAACAATATGTTAATTGACCGTCATTGGTTAATAGTAGGGCTCCTGATGATTCTACATCCAACCGTCCCACTGGATGGATACCTTGACCAAGGCGCAGTTGGTCCGGCAATAAGTCCAGAACTGTTTTACGTTGGCCTGGTTCGACACAGGTTGAAACTACGCCGACTGGTTTGTTCAGTAATAAATATATTGGTTGGGGACGATTTGCCAATTGAAGCCGATCGCCGTCTATTTCTATACGATGCATGGCAGGATCGGCTTTTTGTCCTAAACTGGCGGTCTTGCCGTTCACTCGCACTCTTCCTGCTATAATCATTTCTTCAGCTTTCCTGCGAGAAGCAATTCCCCACTGGGACAAGATTTTTTGTAGTCTTTGTTCCATATTAAAATTACCCCGCTCCCTTGGAGTTGGATGAAATACAAATAATGTATAAAAAATACACCGTTTTGTTAATTGTTAGCGGATTTAAGGTTTATTGAGTAAAGATTCTAATCAAGTCCATCCACCAACCGACTTTTGCGTTACTTTTACCCATGGCAGATAACAGGCAAGATGCCTCTTCTACGACAACCTCTGAAAAAGGCCAAAGCAAACTTGTCAGTCGAATACTGTCGCCTGCAGTTAGATTGTGGTTGCGATCCCAACTGCTTCATGTTGGATTTCTGCAAGTAAAAATAGAAGGGAGCGATCGCCAACTCTTAAAAGGCTCGATTCCCAAAGTTTCCCTAGTAGCTCGGGCTGCCATCTATCAAGGCTTGCATTTAACTGAAGTTAAAGTTGCTGCCACTGACATTAACATCAATCTGGGTCAAGTTCTCAGGGGGAAACCTCTTAGAATACTAGCACCTTTTCCCATTAGTTGCGAACTTCAACTATTAGAAGCCGACTTAAATGCATCTTTTAACTCGCCCATACTGACTAATGCTCTCATGGACTTTTTGAGGCCCTTATTCCTACCACAGGCAGGATGCCTGTTCTACGAAGAACTCGGTGCAAATGTTATTTCAATTATCAATTTAAAAGAACCCCGCACGGCGATCGCTCCTGGTAGTTTAACCGTTTTTGGGACTATTTTAAGCGATAATTGTTCCCCATTTTTTTTATTAATGCGGACTGGTATCGAACTAACCAGCCCGCGAGAATTATTATTCCAAATTATAGAGTGGAAGCTTTCATCGACAGAAAACAGCTTGCCCGTCGAGAACATCAAAATCGATTTAGGTTCTGAGGTTGAAATAGAGCAATTTACCTTAACTTCCGGGAAGCTTTTTGTTAAAGGCCAATTGATTGTTAAACCTTAATCGTTGCTAAAAGTAGCCTGGCAATACTGGTAAAAGTAAGGTAACAAAATAATAAACCAGAGGTGCTGTAAACACATAACTATCAGTTCGGTCCAAGATGCCGCCGTGGCCTGGTATTAACTGCCCGGAATCTTTAACCCCTGCATCTCGCTTCATCATGGATTCTGTTAAGTCTCCCAAGAGACTAGCAACTCCTATCAGCATACCTAAAACCGCACCCGTCCAAGGCCAATCGGGCCAATTCAAACACCAAGAACCAATTATTGCTACGGCCATGCTAGCCAACACTCCAAATACTGCCCCTTCTACGGTCTTTTTGGGGCTAATTTGGGATAGACTTATGCGGCCAAAAAACTTCCCAAAAAAATAAGCGCCGATATCGGCGGCCCAAATACAGCCAAAACCTAATAATGTCACTTTTAAACCCATAGATAGAGTAGAAAAGTTCATGCAAGAGTCTAGCCCGTAACCGATCGATGGGGTTCGACTCGCAAATATTTGATAATCGAATGGTTGGGGATCGAGACTGACTCGCAGTCTTATCCAATAACTGGGCAGATAACCGCCATAAAATAGACCTAATATTGATGAGGCGATGTCGGCGATGGTGGCTAATTTTGGTTGAAATAGCAAGTAGAAACAAATGGAGGTTCCTGCTAAAGGAAACATGGCATCTACTAGATTGGGGGCGAGTACTGCTGCAATTAAAAGGACTTGACTGACGACTAATGTGGTTTTGGCTGCTGGGGCTATTCCTTTAGCCCGGGCTAGCTGGAAATATTCCAATTGGCCGAGATAGACAATAATACCTAAACCGATGGTAAAGTACCATCCTCCTAAAAATATCATTCCTAAAGCGACGACGATCGCTACAATTCCACTGAGAATACGAGACCAAGGCATAATAGCTTTTTTATTAAAGATAGTTGGCTTAAAATATCCATTTTATCTTTATTTTCTCAAAATTTAACTTGCGCATAACTCTTTCTTAAGCTTTGGGCTGTCTGTCTTTATGCCTAAAGGTTAAATTATCAACGGAAATTATTGTTGTTTGTGGCTTTTTGAGGCGATCTCAAAGATTAAGTCCCACTAAATAAGGTTAAGACAATGAATAAACATCGCCCTAATCGGTGAAACCGGGTTTCTTAATTCAAAGTAGCCCCATTAGCCATTACCAATTAATCCAACTTTTCCCCGCTGAGAATAAAAATGGGATTAATAGCAGCAAAAGTTTGATGCAAACCTCGGGTTTCCAAACGGTTGACGGCTGACTGGACTACTTCTACATTCCTGACGTGCAACTCTGCAAAGCCTTCGGAGATGGCGTAAAGACTTTCCAAATTAGCTGCAGTAGCTACCACCCGACCCGTCGGTAACAATCTCGGCCACACTTCTTTTAATATGACTTTAATCTGACGACCGCCTTCGATACAAACTCGATGGGGCCTATCGCTTAATTGTTGCAAACATTCGGGGGCATTACCTTCTATTACTTGCACGTTGTCGAGGCCAAAGCGATCGCAATTTTTCCTAATTAAATTGGCAACTTCTTCGTCCCGTTCGATGGCAAAAATCTGGCCTTGGGGACACAACAAACCGGTTTCGATGGGAATAGTTCCGGTTCCGGCCCCAATATCCCAAACTAGAGAATCTGGCTGAAGTCTTAAATAGGAAATTAAAAGCAACCGCACTTCTCGCTTGCTCATGGGAATGCCGGGGAGGCGATCGAATAATTCATCGGGTATTCCCGGGCTGGTGTAAGGCCAAAGTGGGGAAGGCATTTTAGTTAATGGATAATTGTTAATTGTTAATTGTTAATTGCTTAACAACTTTTAAGGTTTGAAGAGTAGGGTCGCTACATCCGGTTATTATCCCACCTGCAGCTAAAACTTGTTGCAAAAACTCGATCGAACCAGGGGCGATCGCCTCCCCGGGCATCAAAACTGGAATTCCGGGGGGGTAAGGACAAATCAACTCCCCGCTAATACGCCCCACGCATTGGGAAACTGGCAAGGTTTCTTTGGAGGCAAAAAAAGCTGCCCGGGGAGAAATGGTGGGGGGAGTGTGGGGAGTGTGGGGAGTGTGGGGAGTGTGGGGAGTTTGGGGAGTGGGGGTTTGCTCGCTGAACTGACTGGCAGCTAAACTAATAAGGGCGGATACGAGGCGATCGATATCTGCGGCCGTATTTCCCAAACTAATAATAAAAGTCAAACACTTTAAATCAGGCAACTCGCAAGTCACTCCCAAATTCTGATGGAGAATCTCGTCAGCTTCATAACCGGTTAAACCCAATTCAGAAACTCTAACAGTTAACCGAGTTCGATCCAATTCTTCGATAACAGGCAGGATGCCCGTTCTACTCGCCAATTCCAAAACCGACAAACCGGGAATCTGACTGATTCTCTTTCTGGCAGTTTCGGCTAATTGCAAAGTTCGACTCATCAAAGCAAAACCATCCAAAGCCATTTGCTGGCGGGCGGCATCCAGAGAAGCTAACAGCAAATAACTGGGACTGGTAGATTGTAATAATCCTAAAGCTTCGTCAAGTCGGTTAGCATCCACGCGGGGAGTTTCCGCCAGATGCAGCATGGAAGCTTGAGTCATGGCTCCCAACACTTTATGAATGGACTGTACTGCCAAATCTGCCCCCGCTGCCAGGGCGGGTGTCGGCAAGTCTGGATGAAAAGCAAAGTGTGCCCCGTGAGCTTCATCTACTAATAAAGGAATATTGTAGCGATGGGTTATTTCCGCCATGGCGGCTACGTCGGAACAAATACCTTGATAAGTCGGAGAAACTACCATTGCTGCCTTGGCATCGGGATGTTTTTCTAAGGCTGCCGCTAAAGAAGCGGGATTAAGGCCGCGAGGTAGGTTCCAGGGGGAGTCGCATTCGGGATTGATAAAAATAGGTAGGGCGCCGGAAAGGATAAGTCCCGAGATAGCTGACTTATGAAGGTTGCGAGGGAGGATAATTTTATCGCCGCTGCTGCAGGTAGCCAAAATTGCCGCCACGACTCCCGCCGTGGAACCGTTTATCAGAAACCAAGTTTTATTTGCCCCAAAAGCTGCTGCAGCTAATTTTTGCGCTTCGAGGATCGGACCTTCTGGGGCAAAGAGGTTATCTAATTCCGGTAATTCTGGTAAGTCGGCGGTAAAGACTGCCCCACCAAAGAGGTCTGTCAGGGGTTGAGGGATGCCTCTGCCCCGTTTGTGCCCGGGGGCGTAGAAGGGGGCGTGGGGTTTATTTGCTGCTTGGCGGAGTGCTTGTAGTAGTGGGGCCACATTTTGGTCGAGCGGGGAGGGGGAATTGTTCAAGAGACGTAACTATTAACCAAAAACCTTGTTAAACCTATCCATTTCCTTGATTTTT
>CAZUCT010000192.1:0-14075 GCA_964619285.1 uncultured bacterium
ACATCGAAAGTTGGGTTCCGCTTCGCTCCACCCAACCTACTTTTTAAGTGGAGAGTAACTCCACCCCACATCGAAAGTTGGGTTCCGCTTCGCTCCACCCAACCTACTTTTTAAGGTATTTTTATTTTGGTGGAGGCTCGTGCCGTTCTAAACTTTATGTTGTTTGATGGGAATCTCAATAAGAAATTCCGTTCCCTTGCTAGGTTCGGAAATGCAATTTAATTTCCCGCCGTGTTTGTCGGCCACAATAGAATAGGACACAGATAACCCCAAACCAGTACCCTTACCCACAGGTTTAGTCGTAAAGAAAGGATCGAATAATTTTCCACGAACTTCATCTGTCATGCCGGGCCCGTTGTCCGCAATCGAAATAGCAATCCGATCGCCCTCCACTAAATAAGTGCCAATCGAAATAGTAGGAATTGACTCTTCCCCAGTTGACTCAGAAAATTTCCCTTGTTCGATACCCCATTCCAAAGCATCGATCGCATTGCTAAGTACGTTGAGAAACACCTGATTTAACTGACCGGAATAGCACTCTACCTGGGGCAAGTCACTGTATTTTTTAATAACTTTAATTCCTTTTCGGTTTAAGGATTTTTGTTTTGCGTTTGTTTCATCAAAAGATAATTCTAGTACTGCGCTCAAGCGATGCTGTAAAATCATTAAAGTGCTATTAATACCTGAATGGAGGTCGACCGACTTGAGTTCCGACTCGTCTAAGCGGGAAAAATTCCGCAAAGAAACGACGATATTGCGGATGCGATCGCTCCCTTTTTTCATCGAACATAGCAGCTCTGGTAAATCTTGTTTGATAAATTCTAGCTCTATTGCTTCTATTTCTGCTTCAATTTCTGGCAATGTTTCGGGATAATGCTCCTGATAAAGATCGATTAACCGAAGCAGGTCGTTCGCGTATTCCTTGGTGTAGCTGATATTGCCATAAATAAAATTCACAGGATTGTTAATTTCATGAGCAATTCCCGCTACCATCCGCCCCAAACTCGACATTTTTTCCGTATGAATCATTTGAGCTTGGGTTCGCTTTAATTCTTGTAAAGTCATCGAGAGACTTTGATTTTTTTCTTCTAATTCCCAAGTCCTTTCTGCCACTTTTTCTTCTAGTGAGTGACTGTATTCTTCTAATTTTTTGTTGGCAGATAATAACTGCTGGTTGGCAGTTTCTAAGTTGGAATAGAGGGCGGCATTTTCTAAAGAAATTGCTGCTTGAGAAGAGAGAATATTTAACAGTTCTAAGCGATCGCTCGTAAAAGCTGCCGCCGTCGAGTTATTCTCTAAATATAGCGTGCCGATAAATTTGCCTCCATTGACGATGGGCGTACATAATACCGAGACCGTTTTTACCCCCCGAATATAAGGATCGCTCTTAAATTTTATGTCGCGCTTGGCATCGTTTAAGACTACACTTTGACCGGTTCTTTGGACGTAGTTGATTACCGAAATAGGTACGAAATTTGAAATTTCTCCCAGAAGCGATCGCTCTACGATTACTTTCTTGCTTTCCACTTTTCCTGCAGCCACAATTTCTAACTTTCCTTCTCTTTCTAAAAGTAAAAAGCCTTTTTGGGCTCCCGCATTTTCTAGGGCTATTTTTATCAATTTGTTTGGTAGTTCTTTAAGAGCAAGTTCTTCAGAAATAGCCCGGGCAGCTTTCATTATTGTCGGCAAATCTAATAATCCCAAATTGCCAGAATTAGTGCTAGTAGTTAATAAAGTTCTACCGACATCCACAGGTTCGTTTTGGCGCATTTTAATGCCGGCGAGTAAGCGGGGATATCGCTCTTCTAAATCCCTCACTTTAGCCACCGCTCCCCAACGGACATAACCGTAGTAAGATTCTATCAGGTGGAACCTAGCTAAATTTTCGCGATCGCGCTTCAAATAAAAATCTCCTGCCAATTCGTAAGCCAGAGCTTCCTCCTGAGTAAATCCTTCTTTTGCCGCCGCAGTTATAGCGCGATCGTAATCTTCAATTGCTTGAGAATTATTCCCCAAAACTCGCGCTTTTTCTGCCTCGACTAAATCGTATTTATGCTGAAAATTCATCGGGGCGTGTTCCGCCCAAACTTTCATTTTTGCTTGATTTATTTCTACTTGCTGGAGGTATTCCCTTTGCTCCTCTTTTTCCGCATCCAAATAAGCAGCCAATAAAGCCAAAGAATAGTAGAAATTGTTTTCGGCAACTGCAAACAAACCGGCGGCAGCTTCTTCGTATTTCGCCCCTTCCTTAGCGCTGGCAATAGCCAGTTTTGGTTCTTTAAACAGATAAGCCAATATCGCCTTAGCTAAATAGGCATAAAGCAGAGTAGTACCGATGTTGTCTTCGATTAAAATTGGCAGACTTTCCAATTCGTTGAAAGCAGTGCCAACGAGTTTTAATTTATCTGGGGCGCGGTTCAGTAAATTAAGCGTTAATTGCAATCCTATTTGAGCGTAACTAAGATGATATTGGAGTTTTAGTTTTTGCAATTTATCTAAATATTGTCGCTGCTTTTCTTCCACGGATTCTAATTGCTTGCCTGTAGAAAAAAGGTTGCTGCAATAGACTAAAATTGCATAACCTGCATCAACTAATTCTCCCGTTTCCAACCCGCAAAAGAAACTTTCCTGCAAAGTTTCTAGGGTTTCTTTAACAGATTCTTTCCAGTGTTGGATGTGACTGCTGAATTCCTGGATTACCGTAGAATTGAATTGGGAAGCATCGGTTTCTTCCAACATTTTGACAGCTAGCTTCCCAAATTTATACCCCAGAGAAATATCGTTTATAAAGAAGCACAAAACCAAGCCATAAGTAACGTAAACCTTTGAAGCTAAAGGGGAATTACCGTAGTTGATGCAAAGCTTAACTCGGGTAAACTGAATTTTACCAAACAACTCTGGATTGGTACTATAAGCAGAACTGGCGATCGTCTCTAATATTTCCAAAGCTGCCAGTTTAGTTGCATCGGTCATTTCCGGCAAATAGGCAAGTTCTTCTACCTTTTGTTTTATTTGTGGGGGTTCTTTTTCCAAAGTCACTCCCAGCATTTCTACAACTTTTAGCCCTAGTTCTAGGGCTTTTTGCAATTGATTTTGAGCCACATAAGATTGAATTTGACCTTGGTAAAAATCGACTTTTTCTAAGAGAGTTTTCGTTCGGGCTATACCTTCTCGGGCTAAAAGCTTCGATCGCTCGAAATTGCTATGGAGATACTCGGCCTTAACCGCTTCTAAATGGATTTTCTTGGTTAATTGATAATTCCTTTCCCAACTATCAGGCCCCAACAGTTCCAAAGCAACATTAAGATAATTAACTGCTGCTTCGCAAGCTGCCGATACCTTTGCCTTTTGACCGGCAATTAAATTCAGTTCTGCCAGTTCGTCTTTTTCTTCTTCCTTGAGGAGCAAGTCGATGCCGTAGTTGAGTTGGTTAACTAGGGCAAAAATATTTTCGTCGATCGAGAAACCCGGTTTTTCCAAAAAACCGGGTTTCTGAGATACTGCCAGCAGCAGTTGGCCGATTTTCAGATGAGTTTGTTTTTTCTCGGACTCCGGTATTAAAGAATAAGCCGCTTGCTGGACGCGATCGTGCAAAAACTTGTAGTTAACTTTGACGTTGCTGGCATCCACTACCTCCATTTCTTCGGTGGCAAACATCAAAGGAATTTTGTAATTTTTGCTCGTCGGTAAAATCAGGCCCGCCTGTAGGGCTTCCCACAATTGGGCTGCCGTAACCGTCTGGGGTTCTTGGTTGGCGATGGCCAGTACCTCTAGATTGAAGCGATCGCCGATACAAGCGGCCAGTTTTAAGACTTTTTGAGTAGAAGCCGGCAGCTTTTCAATATTGCGAGCCATCAGCTCCACCACGCTGAAATCGGCGATACCGATAGCCTGTATTTGCTGGAGATCCCACTGCCAGCTATCGCTATTAATATCGTAGGCCAGCAGTTTTTCCGAGTAGAGAGCTTTCAGCAGTTGAGTGATGAAGAAAGGATTGCCCTGGGTTTTCTCAAAGAGCTGCTTTGCCAGAGGTTGGGAGCTGGGGGCGGCACCAGACTCCGACCTAGTTTCCCCCAGAGTTTCTGCGACTAACTGACTGACGTGACGGAACTCCAGGGGTTTGATGGAAATCTCGTTTGCCACCCCTCCATCTTCTCGAATTTTGGCAATAGTCCTAACCAGAGGATGGGTTGGATCGACTTCGTTATCTCGATAGGCACCTATTAACAACAGATTTTTGCTCTCTGGGTCCCTCGTTAATAGATGAATAAACTGCAGGGAAGCGCTATCGGCCCATTGCAAGTCATCCAGAAAGAGAACTAAGGGATGTTCCGGTTGGGCAAAGACGCTAACGAACTTTTGGCAAACGCCATTGAAGCGATTTTGGGATTCCGCCGGTCCTATCTGGGGTACTTGCGGCTGGGAACCGATAATTAATTCCACCTCGGGGATGGCATCAATAATTATTTGCCCGTTGGGAGCGATCGCCTTCTGAATTTTCTCTCGCCAGACTGCCACTTTCTCCGCACTTTCCGTCAGCAGTTGGCCGATTAATTCCGAAAATGCTTGAACGATGGCCGCATAAGGAATGTTGCGCTTAAACTGGTCGAATTTCCCAGAAACGAAATATCCGCGCTGGCGGACTATTGGTTTGTGGATTTCGTTAACGATCGCCGTTTTCCCAATGCCCGAATAACCAGAAACCAGCATCATTTCCGCTCGCGGTCCATCCGTTAAATCCGTTGCCCTGCTTACCCTATCGAAAGCCTCCAACAACATCTGGACTTCTGTTTCCCGTCCGTAGAGCTTTTGGGGAATCAGTAGTTGGGAACCGCGATCGCGCTCTCCCGGGTCAAAATACTCTATTTTGCCATTTTTAGTTAGCTGGCTCAGACATTTTTCTAAATCGTATTTTAAACCCTCGGCGCTTTGGTATCTGTCCTCGGCATTTTTTGCCAATAGTTTCATGACGATGGCCGAAATTGCTTCGGGGATTTCTGGTTTGAGTTGATGGGGCGCTACTGGTTCTACGGCTAGATGGCAGTGTACCAATTCCATCGGGTCGTTGCTGGTAAAAGGTAGCTCGCCAGTCAGCATTTCATATAAAGTTACTCCCAAAGCATAATAATCGCAGCGATAGTCGATCGCTCGGTTGGTTCGTCCCGTTTGCTCTGGGGACATATAGGCGAGGGTGCCTTCTAGGGAATTTGGGTTGCTGGCAGTCGCATTTTCTTGAGACAGGCGCGAAGCAATGCCGAAGTCGATGAGCTTAACTTGACCTGTTTCGTAATTAATAATGATATTGCTCGGTTTAATATCTTTATGGATTATCCCGATTCCATGCATTTCTGCTAAAGTATCTGCCAGGGCGATCGCGATGCGCACCAGTTCTCTGAGGTGAAGTTTCTCCGAGGCAAATATCTTTTTCATCGACGCGCCGACTACATCTTCTAAGATTAGCGCCAAACCATTTTTATATTTTTCCAAACCGTAGGCTTTGATAGTTCCTTGGCAATTTAGCTTTTGGGCGATGCTGTATTCTTGCTTGAGGCGGGTAATTTCTTCTAGGGTTGGATATTCCGAGCTCGGGAGTTTAACTATTACCGGGCAGTTGTCGCTTTTTCTCCTTCCTCGATAAACAACCGTGCTGACTCCGGTGGCAATTTCTTCTACAAATTCGTATTCTGGCAAGGCCATTGTTTTTAGCATAGTTTTTATCCCTTAGAGAGTTTTTTCCTCAGCACCCTAGCTACTTGGCCATCTATTAGGGAAGCAGAAAATCATAATGGCCATTATAGCGCGTTTTCCCACAGACCAGGAGAAGCTTCCTTGCGATTTACGGGCCCGACAGCCCCGAGCCTTCTGACCAAACTATTTAAGCTTGCCTTGAAAGGCAAAGTTAGTGCTTTGACAGGCGATCCCCAGTCAAAAATATTGGCGATCGTATTTTAAATCTATCTTAAGGAGTAGGCATAAGTCAAGTTTTAATTTATTAGAGATTTGTGGTTATTTTTACTTACGAATAATTACTATTTGCCAAAGTTAAATAAATTATTCAAAACCAGATAAATTTACTTAATTTTACAAATCTTAGGTCGGAGCTGGCGTAGAAGAAATCTACTAAAAAGCCAACAAATTCAAAAAATTGAAAATCATAAATTATAACTTGAGTTAAAGGCAGTCTAACCCGATATAAACCCTCATAGTTTTAAAAAAGCAACAGAGACAAAGCAGACTTTTTTGCGGAAAATACGCAAGCAAAATCAACAAGGTTGCAGAAATCGTTTCAGAGTTGTTTCTTGCAAATATACGCAATCTTGATAATTGTACTCTTGTTTAATACCCTCTCTCTGAGAAAAATAAAATCATAAATAAGGGGTTTAACCCCCTAGACAAAAGTTATAGCCTTAGATAAGGTGGATATATCAGAAAAAAAAGCCCGCTAAAAAAAGCTATTGGCCTTGAGATAGCCAAGAAATCGCAAACAAAGTTTTGCAGGGCGGACAAGTTTAAAAAAGCAAAAAAACAGCAAATTAGGTAGCTTGATAAGCACGATTACCTACTACTAAATTAGGAGGTAGTAAGGGACTTGTTAAAAAATAAACTACCAGTCTCTTGTAGGTTGGGTGCCGCGAACCTCCACCCAACCCCGGTATCTTATTAAATTGCAAGTCCCTAACCTCCTGGGGTGTTAAGAATTACGCATATTTTTTAGGTGTAATTGCCAGCAACAGCTTATCATTGCCGACGGGAGAGCAATCTCAATATGCGTAACCCCTAAATAATAAAAATGGGTGGTAAAAACAATTTAAAACTCTCAAGTAAAACATTAGTTAAAAGGAAAAAAAATGGCAGTTTTAACAGATAATAAAACCTGGGAAATCGAACTCTCCAAAGTTGTCGCCAGAACTTGGGTTGATGCCGAATTTCGCCAAGAGCTAATTGACGCTCCCACAGCAACTCTCAAAAAAGCCGGAGTCGATTTTGGAGATTCAGTAGAAGTGCGAGTCGCCGAAAATAGAACTACCGATGGTGGATTTACCGCAGTGGTCGATGGCAAGATGATTTTTGAACTTGTCTTGCCTCCCAAACCGACTGACCTCACGGACGAACAGATTAATACTTGGTTTGAAACGGAACCGATATGCGGCAAACTCACTATCAGGCTTTGTTGTTAAATAATATATAGCGCGGCGAGCGTTACTAACTGTAACTCCACATCGGTTTTTCGATACCTCAGAAACCAGGTTTTTTGAAAAAACCGGGTTTCACAGGCCGACTCTCTAGGTGAGTAGAAAAAAGACATTGCCCTCCACTGGGCAATGTCTTTTTTTCGCAACAACGCCGAGATTTTGCCAAACTCAGATTCCCCGTCGAAACTTCGTACCTTCGCTACTATAAAAAAAACCAATTTAGCAGAGGAGGAAAAAGGAAATGCCCTCTCCCTTTCCAGGAATGGATCCATATTTAGAAAATCCCGAGTTATGGTCCGAAGTGCATAGTCGTTTAATAGTGGCGATCGCCGATGCCTTATCCCCCGCAGTTCGCCCCAAATATCGAGTCGCCATCGAAAAACGGATGTATTTGATTAATGTTGAGGAGGGGCGATCGCTAGAAATACCCGATGTAACAGTCATCTCCAAACAACCATCAACCCCTCCTAAAACATCAACTTTAACCGTTCCCGCCAGCGAAAAAGCAGAAATAGTCCGACTGCCGATGCCAGAAATAGTTCGGGAAAGCTATCTAGAAATTAGAGAAGTCGGCAGCGGTTCGGTAGTAACGGTGGTAGAAGTTCTTTCCCCCACCAACAAACGGGGCAAGGGGCGGGAAGCATATCAAGAAAAGCGAGAGGAATTATTGGCGACTCCCACCAACTTAGTCGAGATAGACTTGCTGCGGGGTGGAGTGGCGATGCCAATTTTAGGAGAAGTTTCGCCCACAGATTATCGAATTTTGGTCTATCGGCGGAGGCATCGTCCTTTTGCCCTGTTGTACGGTTTTAATCTTCGGGATGAGATTCCTAAATTTTTGTTACCTTTGCGCCCTGGAGATGAAGAACCGGAAGTCGATTTACAAAATTTGATGGCCCAGATGTACGAACGAGCGGGATTTGATGCGGCAGCGGACTACGGGGGCGAACCGGTGCCCCGTTTTAAGAAAGAGGATCGGGAGTGGGTGGAGGAATTGTTGCGAGGGAAGGGATGGAGATAAAACGCTATATTTTTAATTGTCGGCTTACGATAATTTGGGAGGATGAAATGGCGAAAGTAGAAGTTGAGTTGCCAGACGAAATGGAAAAACAGTTATTGGTTAGAGCTAATCTTCTTAATATTTCCTTAGAAAATTTGATAGTTCAATCTCTAGCCAATAGTCCAATAATGACTCAAGCTGATGTCGATCCGATATCGCCTTTATTAGGTACTTTAAAAGCGGAGGTTAACGACATTGGAGAAAGGCACGATTTTTATTTGGGTCAAGCTTTACAACAGGAGTTAGATTTTGGCGAATAAAATATTTGTGGATACTTCTGGATGGGCTAATTTGTTCGTTGCAACTGAGTCTTACCATTCTTTGGCAACTGAGTGGTTTTCCCAAGCAATTCGGGAAGGTCGAGAAATGGTAACTACTAATTATGTTTTGACCGAGTTAGTTGCTTTGTTAAATAGTCCTTTGCGGATACCGCGTCCTCAATTATTTCAATATGTAGATGCTGTTAAAACTGCTAGTTATGTCACGGTGGTCCATATAGATGGGGCGATGGATGCTGCCGCCTGGTTTTTGCTTAAAAGTCGGTCGGATAAAAGCTGGTCTTTGGTGGATGCTACTTCTTTCTTGGTGATGCGACAGCTTGGTATATTGGAGTCTTTAACTAGCGATCGCCACTTTGAGCAAGCAGGCTTTATTCGCTTACTAAAATAGATGTTGGGTTCCATTGCGTTCCACTATTAGACAAGTAGGCTGTGCGAACCTCAGTGAAACCCAACAGCAAAGGTTAGCTAAAACAATCAAAAGAAATATGATAATCTCCAATCCCTCAGAACCAATCCTACTTCCGACTCAAGACGAACTACCCTGCGACGACGGCATCCCGATGGAAACTCAAAGACATAAATTACAAATGGACATCCTCATCGACACCTTGCAGCCTTGGTTGGCCAATCGCCCCGATGGCTATGTCGGAGGCAATATGTTCGTCTATTTCAGTCAACAGCAAGTGCGCGATCGAGATTTTAGAGGACCGGACTTTTTCGCAGTGGTAGGGGTGCCCAAAGGAGAGCGTAAAAGTTGGGTTGTCTGGCAAGAGGGCAAGCAACCAAATGTAGTTATTGAGTTATTGTCCGAGAGTACCGCTAATTTAGACAAAACTGAGAAAAAAGAGATTTATCAAAATCAACTGAAGGTGCCGGAATACTTCTGGTACGACCCTTTTAAATCGCAAGATTTTGCTGGATTTAGATTAGATAATAATAATGTCTATCAACCTTTGAAACCGAATGCCAGAGGCAATTTTTTCAGTCAGCAATTGGGATTGAGTTTAGTCCGCTGGCAAGGGGTTTATAGAGATGTTTCCGCTGTTTGGCTGCGGTGGGCAACCATTGATGGAATTTTGCTTCCCACGGAAGGAGAAATTGCCCAACAGGCCAAACAAGAGGCCGCCGATGCTAAACAAGAGGCCGCTGATGCGGAGGAACGGGCCACCGATGCAGAGGGGCGGGCCACCGATGCAGAGTTAAAGGCTGAAAAATTGGCCGAAAGATTGCGATCGCTTGGAATTAACCCAGACGAGATAGTTTGACAAAAATCTCCTATTATTTCAACGCCCTATTACCCATTACCAATTACCCATTACCAAAAAAGCCATGTCACAAACCCAAAATATTGATGGTATGCCCCCAGGAGTATATCCACCTCCTACGATAGACGAGATACCCGACTACGACATTCCGCTAGAAACAGAAAGACATCAACTGCAAATGGAATTGCTGGTGGAGACCTTGCAACCGTGGTTGGCCCTTCGTTCGGGGGGGTATGTGGGGGGGAACGTACCGGTATATTTTAAAGTTAGTCAGATAAGCGATCGCGACTATAAAGCCCCAGATTTTTTCGCAGTTTTAAATACTCCTAAAGGAAAACGCAAAGCATGGTTAGTTTGGGAAGAAATTAGCAGGCCGGATGTGATTATCGAGTTATTATCAGAGAATACGGCAGAATACGATAAAACTGAGAAAAAGCATCTTTATGAAAGTTGGCTGCGAGTAACGGAGTATTTTTGGTTCGACCCTTTTAATCCCGATGATTTTGTAGGATTTAATTTAGCTTTTAGCGATTACGAAGCGATCGAACCCGATGCCAAAGGAAATTTATTTAGTAAGCAATTGGGATTGAATTTAGTACGTTGGGAAGGGGTTTATCGCGGCGTTTCTGCCCTGTGGTTGCGGTGGGCAACGGTAGATGGAATTTTGCTGCCTGCGGAATGGAAAGTTGTTGAATTTTTGGAAGAAAGAGCGAAGAATGCCGAGTTAAGAGTAGAGAAATTGGAGGAAAAATTGCGATCGCTTGGAGTTAACCCCGAGGAGATTGTTTGACAAATTTCTCCGATGACAATTAAGAAAAAGGAGAAGATTAATAACGTCAAATAAAGTCAATAAATCTACTACAAAAAGCGGTCTGGAGAAAAGAAAATGCCTTCACCATTTCCCGGGATGAATCCTTATTTGGAAAGTCCCGAATTTTGGCGAGAAGTACATAATCGTTTAATTGTAGCGACGGCGGATGCGATCGAACCTCAATTAAACCTTAATTATCGAGTTGCCATTGAAAAGCGAATCTATCTCAGTTCCTCAGAAAATGCAGTTGGCATTCCCGACGTAACTGTAGTTTCTAAAAAGCCTAAAAATAGCCAACCAAATTCTAGCGTTACTCTGCTAACTCGGGTCGAACCTAAACTCGTACAATTGCCAATACCAGAAACAGTAGAAGAGGGTTATTTAGAAATAAGAGAGATGCCTGGCGGGAGAGTTATAACGGTCATAGAAATACTTTCTCCTACTAACAAAAAGGCAGGTATTGGACGGGAAACTTACGAAAAAAAACGCTTGGAAATGCTCAATTATCGGGCAAATTTAGTAGAGATTGACTTACTCAGAAGCGGCAAACCGATGACTGTTTTAGGAGTAAGAGAAAAGACAGATTATCGAATTTTAGTAGCGAGGGGCGATCGCCTCCCCGACGCTCAATTATATGCATTTAATCTCCCACAACAAATTCCCTCAATTCCCGTACCTTTAAAACCAAACGAACCCCCAGCAATAATAGATTTACAAAAGTTACTTCTGGAAATCTATGACCGCGCCCGATTCGATTTAGGAATAGATTATCATCAAGAACCAATACCACCCTTGAAAAAACAAAATCGAGAGTGGGTGGATAATATTTTACGACAACAAGGAAGGCGTTAGATTTGTCTGGGGGCCAGAAACCGGGTTTTTTCTACCTTTGCCAAAATAAAAATACCTACAAGAAAATGGCTAACTCGCCCGCCAGAAACCGGGTTTTTTGAAAAAACCCGGTTTCTTAAATCTCGATGCTGGCGAAGGTATTGTTTAAGAAACCCGGTTTCTCAGATATCGCATCAATACAATTTTACGCCAACAAGGAGAAATTACTATGACTCAAGCAGTATTAGAAACGAAAAATCAAGACCGCTCTTTAATACTTTATGATATTAGTTGGCGGCAATTGGAAACCTTAGAAGCAGCCTTTGCCGAGGTAACTCCAGTCAAATTTTTCTACTTAGATGGAACTTTAGAAATTATGACAACCAGTCCAGAACATGAAGAATACAAAAGCACCATTGGTTTATTAATAGAAACTTACATGAGGGAGAAAAATATTCGGTTTTATCGCAAAGGCGGCCCCACTTTGGGAAGCGAAGAAAAACGAGGTCGAAAAGAACCAGATGAGTCTTATAATTTGGAGACCAAAAAAGCGGTACCAGATTTAGTAATTGAAGTCATTTTTACCAGGGGCGGCATCGATAAATTAGAATTTTATAAACGCATTGGCGTTCCCGAAGTTTGGTTCTGGGAAGATGGAACTATTAACATTTATTATTTGGGGGAAGAGTACGAAAAAGTTAATGGCAGTATGTTGCTGCCAAATCTCGATTTAGAGATGTTGGTTAAATATATTAATTATTACGACCAATACGATGCGGTTAGCGAATTTATTAACGAGTTGAGACAGGCAAGTTAGGGGCAAAACATTCGGTTAGCAGCGGATTTTGAAGGGACGAGTGCGGATGGGTTATAGGTGGGAAAACAAGTTAATCTTTTTGCCTTTTGCCTTTTGCCTCTTGCCTTCTTCATGCTTTGCCCCCACCCCGCGTTTAATTTTATGTACTTCAAACTGGTTATAAATCGTTAAAAGAAAAGAGGTAAAAAACGATGAATATTAATATGAAATATTGGAAAGAACGAATAGCAAAACAAGAAGCAGAAAACCAAAAATTAGCAGAACAAGCGAGAAAGAAAGCAAACTTAATAGTGGAAGTTTTAATCAGAGATTTTGGTATCACAAAAGCGATGTTATTTGGTTCTTTAACTAAAGGAACTTTTAGCGAAGAATCGGATATAGATTTAGCAGTAGAGGGACTGAAACCGTCAGACTATTTCCCCGCCCTAGCAGCGGCAAACCGCCAAACATACAGATGGGTAGATTTAAAACCGTTAGAAGATTTATATCCCCATTTTAAAGAAAAAGTATTTTCGACGGGGGAATGCATTTATGATGCCAGAGATAATTGAATTAACGGTTAGTTTTCGGTTTAAGCTTTAAAGATAGAGGATGAGGGGGTAGTATTAGGGAAAATCAAATAGATGACATTAAAGCGATCGCCCAGCAATACGATATCGGAACCTGTGTCCAATGCGCCACTGCCATCAAAGCATATTTGAAAGCTAATAAAATTCGAGGCAGACAAATTAGAGTAGAAACAAACTCGGCACAAGGATTATTAGGAATTATTTACGATGATGGTACCAACCAACAGGTCGCTAATAATGGATACCACGAAGCAATTGTTATCGAAATAGAAGGAGTAGAAACGGTTTTTGATAATATCTATGCTGATGGCAAGCTTCTGGAAAATTGGCTAATTGATTTAGTAGTTATTCCAGGAAATAGGTTGATTATTTTAACGAAAGAAGAGTTTTAAAAGGAGTAAAAAACATGGGAAATTTTGTTGACATTTTAAAAGCGATCGAGAAAAGACCGACTTTATATTTGAGCAGACATTCTATTTTCGATTTTCAGTCGTTTTATTACGGTTACACTTTAGCTAGGCAAGAATTAGGTTTAGTTAAAACGGAACAAGAACGGGAATTTGAGGAATTTTTGTCGTGGGTTCGAGCTAGATATAAGATTGAGACGACACAATCTTGGGCGAGTTTGATTTTGTTTCATTCGGTGGATGAAAGAGATGCTTTAAACCGATTATTTAAGTTGTGGGAAAAATACCAAAATCGGGAGTCAATTAAATCTTTAAACCCAGAAGAAGTGGAAGCGCGTTTGTAATAATGGTAAATCAACTCGCTTTCTTTATTCTCCAGCAAGTTGTAAAAAGGTTTGATAAAGTTGATTATTGATGCGAAATTCTGCTTCTTGGATGAGTCTGTCTGTTAGAGGTTTAACTGAGGTAATTTGCCCTTGATTTTTTGCTTGCAGCAAAACTCCTAATAAACCTGTTACCTTTAAGTTATAGGAAGCTGCTAATGCTCTCCCCCTTCGTTCGTCTATTAACAGAATATCTGCATTAAGTTCTAGGGCGAGGATAATTGCTTCTGCTTCTCCTCTGTGGATATTGCTTTCGCTGTTGAGAATTTCAGTTACTCTCTGAAGATTTTCTACAGGTTTGGTTTTAATCCAGCTTAGAGTTTTAACTTCTTCTGCGCCCGGAATAGGTTTCGTGGTTTGGGGCTGATTGACGTTCTCCCCGTGCTAAAGCAGCGGGGATTCTAAATATCACTATTTAGACTTTCTCTAACGCCCTCGTCGGCTTACTTGCCTGAGTT